>NZ_JBFUGN010000123.1:0-10515 GCF_056402895.1 Rhizobacter sp. P3_B12
AACGTGCCCTGGGTCGAGTACCAGGCTGAAGACGGCAGCACCAACGCCCAGATCCTCGGCCCGAGCCGCCAGAAGTGGGACGCCAACCACATCGAGGCCGAGGCCATCGGCCGCAAGGCGGTGCGCCTGAACCAGACCGGCGACTACGTGTCGTTCAAGACCACGAAGGCCGGCAACGGCGTCGTCGTGCGCTACTCGATCCCCGACGCCCCGGGCGGCGGCGGCATCGACAGCACGCTGGGCCTGTACGTGAACGGCGTGCGCGTGAAGACGCTGCCGCTGACCTCGCGCTACAGCTGGTCGTACCAGGGCGGGCTGATCGGCGACCCGATCGTCGACAAGCCGGCCGGCCTGCCGCACACCTTCTTCGACGAGGTGCGCACGCTGCTGCCCGACAGCATCCCGGCCGGTGCGACGGTGATGCTGCGCCGCGACGCGCAGGACACCGCGGCCTTCTACGTGATCGACCTGGTCGACATCGAGCCGGTGCCCGGCGCGCTGACGATGCCGGCGGGCTTCACCTCGGTGACGCAGTTCGGCATCCAGCCGAACGACGGCAAGGACCACGCCGACGATGTGCTGCGCGCGATGCGCTCGACCAGCAAGCTGTGGTTCCCGCCGGGCGACTACCTGCTGCAGAAGATCAGCGGCGGCAACGTCGGGCTCGACAACCCGGGCATCGAGGTGCGCGGCGCGGGCATGTGGTACACGAACCTGAAGGGTCCGAAGTCGCTGTTCTTCTGCTACGGCGCGAGCGCGAAATGCGTGTTCGGCGATTTCTCGATCCTCGGCGAGTCGAAGGCGCGGGCCGAGGAATCCGAAGGCGTGCAGAAGGCCTTCGCCGGCCCGATGGGTGCCAACAGCCTGATCGAGAACGTCTGGATCGAGCACGTGGTCGGTGCGATCTGGGTTGGCAACGATCCCCCGTACCAGACCCAGCCGACGCAGAACCTGACGGTCCGCAACTGCCGCATCCGCAACACCTACGCGGACGGGATCAACTTCGACAATGGCACGTCGAACTCGGTGGTCGAGAACTGCCACCTGCGCAATACCGGCGACGACGCGCTGGTGGTGTGGTCGATCAAGTGGACCGACTGGGTCAAGGAGAAGACCTACCAGCTGGGCGACAACTTCATCAGCCCGGAGGGCAAGAACGCACCCGACCAGGGCCAGGGCGTCAACAACGTGTTCCGCAACAACACGGTGCAGATGCCGTGGCGTGCGAACTGCTTCGCGGCCTACGGCGGCGCGAACAACGTGTTCAAGGACAGCGTCTGCGAAGACGTGCTGACCTACCCGGGCATCCTGATCGACAACGAGTTCAGCCCGTACCCGTTCGGCCCGGCGACCACGACCTTCAGCAACATCTCGCTGATCCGCGCGGGCGGCCCGATGTTCATGGAGAACACCGCGACGCCGTGGCAGCACGGCGCGCTGAAGTTCTACATGCGCGAAGGCGGCATCAACGACATCCTGGTGGAGAACGTCGACATCGTCGACCCGACCTACTCGGGCATCGAGTTCCGCGGCTTCGGCACCGCCTTCGTGCCGCCGGGCGAGAAGTTCCACCCGGACCTGCTGCGCGACGCCGACAACGCGCAGATGCGCAACGTGAAGCTGAAGAACATCCGGATCACCAACCCGGGCAGGTACGGCATCGAGGTCATCGACAACGGTGGCCGCGGGGCGGTGAACTTCGACGGGGTGGTGGTGACGAACCCGGCGCTCGGCGGCTTGAAGCAGGACACCGCGCCGAGCAGCTTCTTCATCCGCGGCACCGGCAACTCGGGCTGGTGAGCGCAGGCTGAAGATCGCGGCCCGCATCGGACGGTACGATGCGGGCCGCGATGCCTTCGACACCACCTTCCGACGCTTCTCCCTTCCCCGGCTTCGGCGAAGCCGCGCGCTGGTGGCTGAAGCTCGGCTTCATCAGCTTCGGCGGGCCGGCCGGCCAGATCGCGGTGATGCACGAGGAGCTGGTCGAGCGGCGGCGCTGGATCTCCGAGGGCCGCTTCCTGCATGCGCTGAACTACTGCATGCTGCTGCCCGGCCCGGAAGCGCAGCAGCTCGCCACCTACATCGGCTGGCTGATGCACGGGCGGCTGGGCGGCATCGTCGCCGGCGCCTTGTTCGTGCTGCCGTCGCTCGCGATCCTGGTCGCGCTGTCGTGGGTGTACCTCGCGTTCGGCAGCCAGCCGGCGGTGGCGGCCGTCTTCCAGGGCATCAAGCCGGCCGTGACGGCGATCGTCGTCGCGGCGGCCTGGCGCATCGGGTCGCGCACGCTGCGCAACCCGGCGCTGTGGGCGATCGCGGTGGCGGCGTTCGTCGCGCTGTTCGCGCTGGGCCTGCCCTTCCCGGTGGTGATCGTCGCGGCCGGCCTGGCCGGTGCGGTCGGCGGGCGCATCGCACCGGCGATGTTCAGCACCAGCGGCGGGCATGCCGCGACGGCGGGCACCCACGCGCCCGCACTGATCGACGACGACACGCCGACGCCGCCGCACGCCCGCTGGCGCGTCGCGTCGTTCGTGCGCGTGCTCGCCGCCTGCCTCGCGCTGTGGTTCGCCGCGATGCTCGGGCTGGTGCTCGCCTTCGGCTGGCAGGGCATGCTGACGCAGATGGGCTGGTTCTTCACGAAGGCCGCGCTGCTGACCTTCGGCGGCGCGTATGCGGTGCTGCCCTACGTGTTCCAGGGCGCGGTCGAGCAGCACCACTGGCTGACGGCGGCGCAGATGATCGACGGCCTGGCGCTCGGCGAGACCACGCCGGGCCCGCTGATCATGGTGGTCGCGTTCATCGGCTTCGTCGGCGGCTGGACGCAGGCGCTGTCCGGCAGCGAATCGGCGTTCCTGGCCGGTGCGGCGGCGGCGGGGGTGGTCACGTTCTTCACGTTCCTGCCGTCGTTCTGCTTCATCCTCCTCGGCGGGCCGTTCATCGAATCGACGCACGGCCGGCCGGCCTTCACCGCGCCGCTGAGCGCGATCACCGCGGCGGTGGTGGGCGTGATCGCCAACCTGGCCGTGTTCTTCGCGGTGCACGTGCTGTGGCCGCAGGGCCTTCACGGCCTGCCGGACTTCACCAGCCTCGCGATCGGTATCGCGGCCGCCATCGCGCTGATCCGCTTCAAGCAGGGTGTCATCCGCGTCGTGCTGTGCGCCGGTGCCGTGGGGTTGCTCTCGGGGTTCGCTGCACGCTGGTGAGCCCTCGCCTAGACTCGGCCCGCATCACCACTGCCGGGGCTGCGAATGCTGAAGATCTGGGGCAATGCCGATTCGATCAACGTGCAGAAGGTGCTGTGGTGCTGCGAGGAGATCGGCCTGGCGTATGAGCGCATCGACGCCGGGCGGCACTACGGCGTGGTCGACACCGCGGAGTTCCGCCGCCTGAATCCGAACGGGCTGGTGCCGACGATCGACGACGACGGCTTCGTCGTGTGGGAGTCCGGCAGCGTGCTGCGCTACCTCGCGGCGAAGCATGCGAGCGGCAGCCTGTGGCCGGAGGACGCCCGGGCGCGCGCCGAGGTCGACCGCTGGATCGACTGGTCGAACTCGACGCTGTGGCCGGCGATGGTGCCGATCTTCCGCGCCTTCCTTCGCACGCCCGAGCACGAGCGCGACGGCAACCTGGTCGAGGCCGCGCGCCGCGAGACGCTGGACGCGATGCACATCCTCGATGCGCAGCTCGAAGGCCGCGCGTTCGTCGGCGGCGAGCAATTCACGATGGGCGACATCGCGCTCGGCTGCGCGGTGTGGCGCTGGATGACGCTGCCGATCGAGCGCGACGAACTGCCGCAGGTGCAGCGCTGGTTCGATGCGTTGTCGAAGCGCGAGGCGTATCGGAAGGTGGTGATGTTGCCTTTGGTGTGAGCGTCTCGCGGCTCACTCCCGCCAGACCACCATCGTGTGCAGGACCCCCGATTCCGAGCCGACACTGAGCGACCGGTTGCCCATCGGCAGCATCCACTGAGGTTCGTACAAGCTCATCGGCACGCGGGCCGATAGGCGCGGCGCCGCGGCGTCGAGCGTGCCGCCTGCCGGCCTCAGGTCGCCGAACACGTAGAACCCATCGCTGTTTTCCCCCGGCCAGAAAGGCTCGTAGCGTCGCAGCATGAAGCTGAGTCGATCGGATTCCGAGCGGTAGCTCGGGATGCCCTGCGTCAGCTGGAGGATGGGGTCTTCGCGCAAGCTGCCGTTCGCGTCACGCAGCGGCGCGAAGGCCGCATCCAGTGGAACCACGGCCGCACTCTGGTTGCTGCTGCAAGCAAGGACCGTCAACGTGCCGATGAACTGCGGCTCGAAGGAGGCGTCCAGGCAGGGCTTGTCCGTGGGCAACGGCGAGAGCACCTGATCGGCGAGCAGGGCCGGGGCGCCGACGCCGGCCACCACGTAACGTGATGTCATGCGGTCTGCCGATACCGCGAAGGCCCATGACAGCAGCGCGCGATCAGCGGAGGCTTCGAGCCGCGGTGCGTAGACATTCACGGGACTGATCGAGGGATCTGCCGTGTACTCGACGCCCAGCGCCCGACCGGCCGCATCGAAGTACTGCAGCTTGAATTGCGACCGGGGGCCGTCGCCGTCGTCAATCGGCAGGGTCGTCCAGCTCAGCCAGAAGCCGTCAGCCGCTCCTGCCGCCAGATAGGCCCGCCCGCCCACCGGGTACCTCTTGGCGGAGGCTGCAAGCGTCGCAGACGCGCTGGTGAGCTGCTGGCCTGTCTTGTCCAGGCTGAGCATGTACACCCCCTCCGCTGCACTCACGAACACCCTCAGCTCGCTACCGACCCGCACCAGCTGCGGTTCGGAAGGAAAACTGATCTGCGGAAAGTCGGCATACCGGTACACCGCCGTCGCCAGCACCTGCCCTCGCGGATCCAGCTGATGCAGCGCGAACCCCTGCACGAACGGGCCGGGGATCGCCGTCATCACGACGGCATGGGAGTCGAAGGCCACGGCACCGATCGGCGCGGCAATGTCCTGCCCCGCCAGGGAGGAACCGGCGGGCACGGTCTGCTTCGAGGCTTCGGCATACCCCAGCCCGCTGTCGATCACATCGGCCGTGACCAGCACCTCTTCCACCACCTCGTTCGGTTGCGTCACGAGCACCGCAGGCGATTCCCGCCTCACCTTGACGAGGCCCAGGCCCGGCGCATACCAGCGACTGAGGGTGACGGTGCCGCCGCCCGGCGCGAACTGGCTACCGATGTAGGTGACGCGCGTGCGCACGAAGGTGTCCACCCGCACCGCCTTCACGCCGGCTCGATTGGGCAGGTCGAGCACCTCCTCGCCGACGACCGTGGCCCACACTGCGACATCGAGCGTGTCGCGGGAGCCGTTCCTGTCGAAGTCGACGTAGTCGGCCAGGTGCCTGTCGAGCATCACGTAGCGATCGTGGATGCGAACCGGCGAGCGCAGCTCGACCAGGTCGACGTCGAAGGAAGCCGCGGCACCCTCGGCGAGCTGCAGGGTTTCGTGCTGCGTGACGGCGCCCGACGCCGTGCGCAGCGGCGTTCCGGTATCGGGACCTTCGCCCAGCAGGTTGCTCGCGTCTTCGCGAACATCGCCGCCCACCGCCAGCTGCCGCACCGTGTTGGTGTAGAAGCCGAACGGCGCCTTGCTGTGCTRCTGGCCGCGGTAGGTGAAGATGGCTCGATCGCGCAACGGTCGCAGCACCAGGGCATCGGCATGGAGTGTCGCCCCGGCGACCTCTGCCGGCGGCAGCAGCCCACTGCCTTCATTCGAGCCCGACGAGCCTCCACCCCCTCCGCCGCAGGCACTCAACAAGAGTCCCAGAACCACGCCCATGAGCCACGCGCGGCTCGTCTTTGCCATCGTCAGCATTCCACTGCCCTCCACCCATGTTCTTGATTGTCCCGGCGACAGTATCGCGGAAGAACTCGCGCGCAGCGGTAAAGACTCTTCACCCCGGTGCGACAATCTGCCGCTGCCCGCCGCCTTCCCTTCGCTCCCGCCGTGTCCGACAACATCACCCTGCTGCGCCGACAGAACGCCCTGACGCTGTTCCAGCGTTTCGCCGAGGCGCAGATGCGCGACGGCATCGCCCCCAAAGGCATGGAGCAGCTGTTCGCGCAGGCCCTGCAGATCAGCCCCAGCATGTGGAGCCAGATCAAGAGCAGCCGGCCGATCGGCGACAAGCTCGCGCGGCAGATCGAGGCGGCCCGCGAGCAGCCGGCCGGCTGGCTGGATGAGGCGCACGAGCCGCAGGGGCTGACGCCCTCGGAACTGCAGTTCCTGCAACTCGCGCTGACCGCCTGGCGGGCGACGAACGCCGAGGGGCGCCGGCAGCTGCGGCACGCGGTCAAGCAGGTCGCCGACGGCAAGGCCTGATCGCCGCGCCGCGTTCAGCGGTGCGCCCGGCTCTCCATCAGGCGCTTCAGCGCCTGCAGGTCGCTCAGCACATGCGCGCAGTCCTTCTCGAACTGCGTGCTGTCGACCCCGTCGGCCCGAAACACCGTGAACGTCAGCTCGCAGCCGTCCCCATTGGCCACCGCGCGCAGCGGGTTGTGGAACACCGTGCCGTCGGGCAGCGTGACCGCGTGGTCCAGCACGCCGTACGGGTTGTCCGGCGTCATCTCGACCTGCACCCGGCCCATCGGCGATGCGGCCCACCAGCGCCCGCCTTCCTCGGCGATGCCAGCCGCCAGGCCCGAGGCCCATTGGGGCAGCAGCGACGGCTGGCGCGCGAACTCGTAGACGACCTGCCAGGGCACGGCGATCGAGACGGTGACGATGCGGACATCCTGCAGCATGGTGTGTTGCCGGGCAATCAGCGTGCCGGCCCGCGCAGCGGCAGCGCCGCCACCACGATGCCGAGCACCAGCCCGCCCAGCACGTCGACCACCACGTGCTGGCGGATCGCGATCGTCGAGTAGGCGATGCCCACGCACCAGGCCAGGTTCACCCACCGCAGCGCGACCGGCACCTCGAGCTCGCGCAGCTGGCGCGCGAGCAGGTGGCAGGTCAGCACCGCGAACGACACGTGCAGCGACGGGAACGCGTTGCGCGACGCATCGCCCGCGCGCAGGAACTGCAGGCTGCCGTACTGCGACCAGTCGACGCCGAAATCCGGCACCGCGCTCGGGTAGAACAGGTAGAACGCGAAGCCGATCGCGCTCATCAGCGCGGCCCGCAGCGTGTAGCGCAACAGCTCGCCGCCGTCCTTCGAGAACGCCGGCGCGAGCGACACATAGACCCACAGCGACGCGTACACCGGCAGCAGCCCCTCGCGCAGCGTGAACCAGCGGTCCAGCGCCAGCACCGGCATCACCGTGACGGCGGCCTGCGGCGAGCGCGCGGCCCAGAAATACAGCACGAAGAACAGCGAGATGCCGGCGCTGATGCCCACCAGCTTGGCCGGCCACAGCGCGAGCAGGCGCCGCACGGCGGCTCGGGGCCAGGAGGCGGATGGAACGGGGAGCACGGTCGAAGTCACGGAAGCGGATCGCAGGCGGGGCAGACCCGCATCATCGCTCACCCACGTACGCCAGCAGTCCCGACACCAGCGCATCGAAGGCGACGCGGCAGCGCGGGCTGCTGCGCAGGTCTTCATGCATCGTGACCCAGGTCGGCAGCGGCAGCGTGAAGAGCTTCGGCAGCAGCCGCACCAGGCTGCCGTCGCGCTGGGCGAGAGGCACCTGGCACATGCCGATGCCGGCCCCCGCGCGGATCAGCGCCAGCTGCGCCACGTTGCTGTCGCTGCGCAGCGTGAAGACCTCGCGCCGCAGGCCGTGCAGCGCCTTCTCGGCCTGGCGCAGCCACGCGGATGGCTGGTCGTAGCCGATCGTCGCGTGGCCCGCGAGCTCTTCGGGCCGGCGCGGCGTGCCCCGGCGTTCGAGGTAGTCGCGCCGCGCGTACAGGCCCAGCTCGATGTCGCCGACGTGGCGCGCGACCAGCTGCTCCTGCTTCGGCTGCACCATGCGCACCGCGATGTCGGCCTCGCGGCGCAGCAGGTCCTGCAGCTTGTCGGTCAGCACCAACTCGATCTTCAGCTGCGGATGCGCCTCGTGCAGCCCGGCGAGGATCGGCGGCAGCACCTCGATGCCCATCACGTCGCTGCAGCTGATGCGCACCGTGCCCTTGACGACGCCCCCGTCACCCTGGCCGCCGGCCGCGCGCTCCAGCGCCGCCGCGGTGCTCTGCATCGCCTCGGCATACGGGCGCAGCGACTGGGCCGCCTCGGTCGGCAGCAGGCCGGCCTGCGAACGGGTGAACAGCACGATGCCGAGCGCCTGCTCGAGCGCCGCCACGTGCCGGCCGACCGTGGGTTGCGTGATGCCGAGCAGGCGTGCGGCCCCCGACAGCGAGCCCTCGTCGAGCACGCCGAGGAAGCTGCGGTAGAGCTCCCAGCCGATGGTTGAAGTCATACAGAAATGTATAGCGTCACCACGATGTTCGGCAATTCCATTCGAACCCACCACCACCCAGAATCCGCTCCATACCCACCACCCACCTGGAGATCGAGATGAACGACGGCCACATCCACAACGGCAACAAGACGGCCCTGGTGCTGGGCGCCACCGGCGGCATCGGCGGCGAGGTCGCGCGCCAGTTGCGCGACGCGGGTTGGACGGTGCGCGCGCTGCAGCGCAGCGCCACCGAAGCGACGCAACAACGCGATGGCATCACCTGGCTGCGAGGCGATGCGATGCAGCGTGCCGACGTGCTGCGGGCCGCCGAGGGCTGCGCGGTGATCGTGCACGCCGTCAACCCGCCGGGCTACCGCGGCTGGGCCGAGGTGGTGCTGCCGATGGTCGACAACACGATCGCCGCGGCCATCGCGCAGCGCGCCACCATCGTGCTGCCGGGCACGGTCTACAACTTCGGGCCGGACRCTTTTCCGCTGCTGCGCGAGGAGTCGCCGCAGCACCCGCAGACCCGCAAGGGCGCGATCCGCGTGCAGATGGAAAGCCGGCTCGAGGCTGCGAGCCGCCAGGGCGCGCGCGTGCTGATCGTGCGCGCCGGCGACTTCTTCGGGCCGAAGTCGGGCAACAACTGGCTCGCGCAGGGCATGCTGAAGCCGGGCAAGCCAATCACGTCGATCGCGAACCCGGCCGATGACGGCGTCGGCCACCAGTGGGGCTACCTGCCCGACGTGGCGCGCACGATGGTCGAGCTGCTGGAGCGGCGTGCGCAGCTCGGCGCGTTCGAGCGCTTCCACATGGCCGGGCACTGGGACGCCACCGGCCGGCAGATCGCCGAGGCAGTGCAGCGCGTGGTCGCACGCCGCACCGGGCACGCACCGCGCATCGTGCGCACGCCGTGGTGGCTGCTGCGCCTGATGGCCCCGTTCGTCGTGACGCTGCGCGAACTGCTGGAGATGCGCTACCTGTGGAAGCAGCCGGTGCGCCTGGCCAACGAGCGGCTGGTCGCGGTGCTCGGGCGCGAGCCGCACACGCCGCTGGACCAGGCGATCGAGGCGGCGCTGGTCGGCATGGGCTGCCTGGACGCCGGCCGTCAACCGGCCGGCGACAGCCCGGCCATGAACTTCAGCACCGCCGCATCGCGGAAGTAGTTGGTGTGGAAGGTCGTCGCCGTCTTGCCGAGCGACAGCACCTGCGGCACGCCCTGCGCCGGCTGGCCGAAGAAGCTCATCGCGTCGGTGTCGACGACGAGGTCGTTCGCGCCGGGGAACACGATGTCGGCGCCGAGGTTCGCCAGCTGCAGGCCGGGATTGCGGAAGCGGGTCCAGAACTTCCAGGCCGGCTCATCGAGGTTGGGCTCGAAGTCGGCCGTCACCGCCGCGAACTTCGGCTGCACCAGCCAGCGGTCGCCGAACAGCGCACGCGTCTCGGCGTTGTCGGTCACGCGCTGCTGGCTCGCGAGGCCCGGCACCAGCGCGACCGCCGCATCGGCCAGCGGCAGGGCCGAGCCGAGCTGCAGCGTCTTGCCCAGCACCTTGGCCAGCCCGGCGGCACCGGCGGCCAGCGGGAACACCGTGCTCGCCGCCTGCCCGGCCAGCGACAGCGCGTTCGCGATGTTGGCCAGCATGTCGAGCGCGGCGCGCAGGCGGTACGGCGACGCGAGGCTGGTGCCGCCGAGCGGCGAGCCGACGAACACCACCTGCCGCACCCGCACCGGCGCGAGCCGCAGCAGCCACGACGCGACCAGCCCGCCGCGGCTGTGGCACACCACGTCGACCGGGCCGGCGATGCCGCGCAGCGCGCGGTGCAGGTCGAGCGCGTTCAGCCACGGCGCGACCGACAGCGTCGCATGGTCGAACGCGAAGATGCGCGCGCCGTACACCTGCTTCCATTGCGCGAGCAGCGCCAGCCCGGCGGGCGTCGCGCCGAGCTGGTCGAACCACATGTCGCTGCTGCTGAAGGTGCCGTGCACCAGCAGCAGCGTCGGCTGCGCGCCGTCGAGCTGCGGTGCCGGCGCCGGCACGAGCRCGCCGTCGACCCACTGGCGCAGGCCTTGATGCGGCGTCAGCCGCGCGTCGAGCGCGACCAGCGACTGCGCGATCCGGTTCGGCCCGATGTCCTCGTACTCGAAGCGCTGC
>NZ_JBFUGN010000124.1:0-10504 GCF_056402895.1 Rhizobacter sp. P3_B12
GGCCGCCAAGGACGAGGTCATCGACTGGCTGGCGTTCTACAACCACCGCCGGCTTCACTCGACGCTCGGCTACGTCAGTCCAATGCAATTCGAACGGGCTTGGCTCGCTGCCCAGGAAAAGCGAGCCGCGTAATGCCCTCGGCTATGGGATGCGAGATCCGAGGGCAAGGTCACCATGTCCTGCGTCGGCGCCAGGTGGAAGTCGCCTGTTGCTCATCCCTCTTGGCCGATTGCCCGCGCTTGCAGTCCATGCATACCCGGCCGTATCCGCCTGCCCCCTGGCTCAATGAGCGATCAAAGTAAGCCTCACGCGTGCGGATCGTTTTGCACCGGGAGCACTGACGCATATCGCCCGTTACGATGCCCTGCGCCTGTTGTCGAAGACGCTCGACGAATTGTGAGTGTTGCTCTCCCGTTGCGACCTCGACGATGCGAGCTAGGCGTTCGTCCAGCGTCGCGACCGGATCGTTTCCGAGATTGAAGCGGTTCACGCGAATGAAGCGGTAGCCATACGACTCGAGTGTCAGCTGGCGCTCAACGTCGCCTTCTCGGAGGTAGCGCTCATGGTTGCCGACGTGCACCTGCGTGCCGGGTTGAAAGTGATGCTCGAAGCCGTCGTACTCCACTACGATCTGCACCGCCCCCTTCGGGGTCTGGCAAGTTAGGAGAAAGTCAACCCGATAGGACGGATGCTGGTAGGTCGGATCGAGCTGCTTGAGATACTCGCCCAAGGGGAACTGCGGCAGGATCTCGACATCCTCGGGCTGCGCCTGGATGAACCTTGTGGCCTGCAACCATTGCAGGAGTTTGGCTTCCATTGGGCTTGCCGGATCGGTTTGTTCTGCAGACCCGAGCTTGGTCTCCCGCATGCCCAGGTAGTGGTTCAAGGCACCTCCGATCGCTCCTCGGTACATGCCTATCGGCATCGAATGAACGATCCAGATCGCGTCCTGCGCACGACTGAAGCCCACGTTCAAGCGCTGAACTTTAAGCTTCTCCTCGACCGCGTCCGCCGCACCTTCAAGCGAGGGCGGAAACACGTAGTTCAATGCGTCGCAGCCCACGGTGGCCACCATCGAGTAGAAGATGATCGATCGCTCCTCACCCTGACAGGAGTCGAACGTCATTACCTTGAGTCGAAGCCTGTCCTCGAACTCCCGCGCTTTCGGGTGCGCGAAGAGCGTCTTCGTGAGCATCGTATGTTGCTCACGGAAGGGTGTGATGACGCCCACAGTCGGCGGATCATCCTCCTCGAGCAATTCAGCCAGCCGGTCCGCGATGAACGCAGCCTCGGCCGAGTTGGTCGTGCGGCTGACAGGCTTGTCCGTCGTGTCCACGAGATCAAACCGGATGACCTCGTCAATCGGCACGCCGCGAATCTTGATGGCCTGAAGGTGGCCGTCGTAGAAGTTGCGCGAGGAGTAGGAAATGAGCTCCGGGTAGGATCGGAAGTGCTTGCGCAGCATGATCGTGTACGACGACGCCAGACTGCAGAATTCGAGAATCGACTTCTTCACGTCGAACATGGCCAGCCGCTGCAGTGTGGCCGCATCACGTTGAACAGTCTTCTCGAAGAAGCTGGTCAAGTTGGAGCGGTACTTCTCGTTGGTGGCGATGCTGGCGTTTGATGACTTGACGTTGGCGAACTGCTTGCTGTCCCCGAGGACCACGATCTTCTTGGCTCGCAGCAGCGCAGGCAAGGCCTGCGCTACCGATACCTGGCTTGCTTCGTCGATGACCACTACATCGAAGAGTTCCGGCACCAGCGGCATGTACTCACCAAACTCACGGATGCCTGCGATCATCACGGGGAATGAGGATCGAACGGCGTCGAACTTCTCCTCTGGGAACTTCTGCCGTTGAGAGATCAGCTGGGCCAGCGTCTTGGCATCTGCCCGATAGTTCTCCATGAAGTTCATCAGTCGCGAATCCACGTGGGCATTCATCCGCGACGTGTTCAAACGCTCCATTTTTGTCTTCGTCCCGACGTAGTCGAATTCGGGTGCTTCGCGAAAAGATTGCCGCACCTTGACCCAATCGCCAAGGTAGCCGACCACCAAGCGGAAGTGCTCCGAGGTGGCGGCAATGGCATCCGTCAAGATGTCCTCGTGCGCTGCCAGTGCTTCAAGAATGCCAAGCAACATCTGCGCGGCCTGGCCGTCCGGAGTCTGGATGATCAGTTGCTGCCACGCGCCCTGCAACTCAGCCTGCAACCCCACTTGCTCCAGGCGCAGACGAAGGTCCATGCCACCTTGGACCAGCAGTTCCAATGCCGCGGCTTCCGCCTTCAAAAGGATGGGCCGCCGAGCTGGCAGCATGTTCAGGCGAGATTCGAGTGTCCTGACGGCCGATCCTCGCAACAGGTAGCCCAGAACAGGCATCCGCAACTGCCGGTACTCGACGACTGCTGCGGCGATCTGTCGAAGCTCGTCCGCGTCGAGCTTCTCGTAGAGGCCCATGGCGGCAACCTTCTGGCTGTGCTGCTGAGCGAATTCCCACAGGACGTTGTCTCGCTTGGTTCGCGCTTTCAGCCACTGAGCATTCCTGCGGGCGTCCTGCGTCAAGCCGTCGAAGTAGCGAACGACCTGATCCATCGCCGCCGCTACGGCGCCCAATCGCCGCACCAAGGCATCTTCGGGTACCAGCGCATGGATGGCCGCCAGCGCCGCCGGCGCGTCTCGCAGCATCTTGGCCTCGGCACCATGCAGCTGTTGTACTTGCCTCAACTCGATGGCACCAAGGGACTTGACGGTCTTCTCGATTGCGATCTTCATCCCGTCCGCTGTGCTTAGACGCTCAAGCTCGAGCTCCGGCGCGTTGACTGCATTGGCCTTCGCATACGCGGCGACTTGGTTGACCGTCTGATTGCCGACCAGCTTCTTGAAGTTCGCGTTCTGCCGGCCCAGACGCAACAGCGGATTGGGGAAATTTGGATCGTGTCGAACGCGACTCATCGCCTGCGACAGCTTGTTCTGAACCACCTCCAGCGCCTCCGTCTTGTCCGAGAGGACAAGACAGGAGCGTTGATTGAACGCGCAATCCGCCGCGATAGCGGTGATCGTGTGCGACTTGCCAGTTCCAGGCGGCCCCTCGACCACGATGATGCGTCCTTCTGGGTGACGCACGGCCATGAGAATCTTGCGCTGCTCCTCGTTCAATGGGATGGGGGAGTCGAACACCATTCGATCGACCAGCGATAGCCCGTCCCACTGCTCCTCAACTGCCGAGCGGATGCTCTTGGGATTCTCCTGGAGAGCTCCTTGCACGAGTTTCTCGAACAAGTCCACCACGGCGCCGCCGCCCTGGCGCGCCATGTTGATCAAAGCCTCGTAGTCGTTGACGAGCGACTCAGCGCCTTTCTCAAACGCACACAAGTAGACACTGCTGCCTAGAACCACCTCGGTGTTGGAGGCGTCCACCGCAGTGGGACCGAGGTGAATCTGTCCAGCCAAGTCCATCGCGTTCGCCACAAGATCGAAGAGTCGTCGAGCCTCTTCAAAGATCGACTGCTGGGGCTGAAGATAGTTGATGCGCTCGGTGATGGGGCTGGTCCACCCGCGTGTCCTCGTCGCCGCCAGTTCCTGTAGCACGAAGTCGATTGCTGCGCGGTTGGCGAAGAGCTGGTTGATGACCGTCAGCTCGTAGCCGCTGGCATCCTGAAGTTTTTCCGCCTGCACCGGCAAGAAGAAGAGCGGATAGGTCGCCCCCCGGAATCGGCATGAGCCTATGTACAGGTAGAGGACAACACCCTCGCTGATAGCGGCGAACGTCTCGACATCCCGGAACTCGCTATACGCGTCGGCGGCCACAAAGTTTGCGAAGAAGCGCCCGAGCGCGTCTCTCGCGTGTTCCATGGTGAGGAATGTGTCCAGCGCCGCTCGGACGTCGGCGTCGTCTCGTTTGGCCAAGTGCCTTGCGAGAATCTCTGGGAGCTTGCTGGCCAGCTCCGCAGCAACTCCCGAAACCATATCGGTCTCTGCCGCATACAGCGAATCGATGACACTGTAGGCCTGCCGCTGCAGCGGGCCGTCCAACTTGGCAATCAGTGGTCGGACGACCTTGGCTGCGATCTGCTCACACAACACGTCGACGGTTGCCTCTACCCATTCCTCCGGATCACTCACGGCTTTGGCATAGCTTCGATCGATCTCCGCCGCAAGCTCGGCCTTAACCGTCTCCAGGTCTTGCGGCTCCAGTGCTGCGAGCTGTTCCACAATCACTGTCCGGACGATGGGAGAAAGCGCTCGGGTGTACTTCCTGGGGCTCAAGCGCAGCTCCATCGGCTCGCCACTTGGTTGTTGTAGAAGAGTCCAGATCTCCCGATCAAGTCTGTCATAGGGCTTGAGGCGCATGCCGCAGCGAAACCCAGACTCGTTCTGCAGTACGACTCGCCGGCTTGGCGCCTGCACTCGCTTGAAATCCGTTTCGATGAAGTCCCGGAAGTAGCTTGCGATATGCGTGGCGACCTCTCTTAGCATTTCTGGTTCCACGTTGTTCCCCATTGAGCGAACGCCACCCGCTACGGCAGAAGAGCGACCAAAGGCACGAGACCCACCGAGGTACGCATCATCAATGTAGCCAGCAAATGGTCGAGCCCCTTGCTGGCATGCAGATCCTCTTGGTTAGGCCCCGACGGGGAAAAAGTCCCTGATGTCTGCGAGAACCGGCGCGCCCGGCACGCTGGAAACTTCAAACAGAGCCTCATCCAACCCGCTGAATCCAACCATCGGGACTTCAACTTCGTTCATGACGGAGGGGTGGCAGGCCGCAGCGCTTTCAAAGAACGAACCGTGCTTGCGACACGAGAGCGGTCGATCCTCATAGACAGTGCATGCACCTTGAGCATCCAAGAAGGGACACGGAATGCCAACGAACTTGCCCTGATCGTGGTGCACCGATCGATCGACAGCTGCCGCCCGTCGGCCTGCGGCTCGTTCAAGACGGTCCGCCTCCGCCTTGGTGATGGTGACGTTCATGTGGCAGCACGATGCACAGCCCTTCTCGCACGCAACGAATGGCTCGCGCGCCTTGGAAAGCTCGTCGGCAACACGATAAATCCGCCATAGCTTGCTGCGCGCAGATGCTTTCGCCGCCCGCACGGCTTGGGGCAGCTTCTCTTCTGCTTCGATTGAGGAACGTGGAAGCGCGGCCAAGAACTCCGCACGTCGCTTCACCGCGATTTCAATCTCCTCCAACGTCAGCGTCCGTTCAGCCATGGATCGATCGTAGCAGCCGCGGTAGCCTTACCGCCCTCCTGCCATCATCAATGGGTCAAGCAAGTATCGACTGCTCAACGCTCGAGGACAGCTCGCTAAAGCTCGCGGAATCCAGATCGGGAGCCGTACGCTAAGTCAGCGATGGCTGAAAGGGCTCCAGACGATCCGCCTCCACCCAGGCATCAAGACGAGGCGGCGTGGCACCTTCTGCAAGGGCGGCCTTGCGCCAAGCGCCCCAAGAGGCCTCACTGAAGCGTTCGCCGTTAATGAGCTGTGATGTTCGATCCTCGCAATGCCCCAATAGGATCAGCAGTCTCGTGTCACCGATGGATCTATTCTTCGAGAGCATCGATCGGTAGCCAGCGGTCAAGCTCCTGGGTGTTAGATCCATGGGGAACAAAATGGCTGGCGGGTAGGACGCAACGATGCCCTTCGCGATGAGCTGCGCTGTCCATCGATACGACTCGACGCTTCCTCGCAGGACGCGCGCATAGCGCCGGCTTCCTGAGTCGTCATGCAAGGTTTCCCGAGATACGTTTGCAAACCAAAGCTCTATCTCCGTCGCTGCCTCGGAAGTCTGAGTGCTGGTGGGATCTGGCAGCGGCAACTGATCGAAGTCGAATCGCGCCCTCAATTTAGTCGCGTGGCGCCAACAGGCCCGCACACCGGGTAAGTTGTGAGCACGCGTCCAGGTAATGATTCCTTGCGTTGTGAACTGCTCCTTCGTGCACACTGCGCAGTCTCGTAGTCCGTCGACGGCTGGACGTCCACGCGCTACGGTGCCCTTCTCGTTGTAGCAACGTCCCACGGTATACAAGTCGGGAGTCGCAGTGCGCCAACGCACGCCTTCTTCGTGGACGAAGTGTTGGAAGTAGCTCTGGAACGTTGCTGTCTCTGCGACCATCTTCCGCGACCCAAAGCACTCTGATTCGATGACAACTCTCATCTGCGCTTCAAGCGATGAGCTGCACTCGCCAAAGTAGCGCTTCAAGAAGCGGTGCGGTGAACCCTCACCGGAGAGAGTGAACTGCCTGCAAAGCTGGCCGTAGACCCACTCATCATCTAGATGCTGTGAACTGCCGAAAGTGGGAATCGACGGATCGGTCATTTTCGTCTCTTCGAGCCAAGCTTGGTCGCCGTGCCATCGAGTTCATCCAGCTGGCCGTGGAGGGTCAGTAGCAACTCGTGCGCTTCCTTGTAGTGACGCAACTCGAGCTTGGCAGGTCCAGCTTTCGCGGCCCTCAGCGCGATCTTCTGCGCCTCCACGTGCAACGTCCGCAACACTGAAGTCACACCCTTGGAAAGCTCGTAGAGAACTCGGAGAGTGTGAGCATCGACGGTGAGAGGTGTTTCGACGAGATGGAACGTGAACAAGTACTTGACGAGAGCGTCGAAGATGGGGTCCTCTGGCCCCTTTGGTCGCTCAAGCTCAAATGCACCCAGGCTGCAGGCCCGGCGCGCCACTTCAAAGCTGCCAGCGAAAAAATCTAGAGACTCAGGTGTCCCAGCCAAAATGATCGGGACCTGTACAAGATTTGTGAGCCTGACCAGGAACCGCCTCAGAGCTTGTTTGCCGGCCGTGGATCCGCAGAAGCTTTGAACATCGTCGATGTGAATCAAACCAACCGCATAGGTCCGCAACAGTTGAACAACGAGGCTCGTCAGCTTGTCTCGTTCCAGCGACTTCGTGCTCTTGGGCGCGTGTGCGTATTTCGTTCCGGTGAGACCCAGCGCCTTGTCGAGAGCCTCAAGAATGCTGTGCTGGAGCGTGACGGTCGAGCCCCCAGTCGGTGCTTCGACGCTTAGCCACACAACCTGAGTGATTGGCAGCTCAATCTCCATGTAGGCACTGTGACGGATCACCTGCGGATATCGCTGCAGCGCAATTCGTATCGTGGTGGTCTTCCCCATCCCTGACTCACCCACAACAAACATGCATCCCAATTCGGTGTCTGCGAACTCTTGAGGCTCGCTGCCGCCGTTGGCCGCGAGGCCGTACCGATAAGCCTGCCCTTCCGGGCTCATCAGATTCTTGGGCACGTAGAACTCGCGCAACGCCAAGTCCATGGCTTCGGCGATATCAAGGCATTCCGGCTTGGCCAGAAACAAAGTTTTGAGCGCCACCAAGTTGTGAACGCGCAGTTTTGGCGGATCCTCCATCAAGGTCTTCAGCGTCGTCCGTGGACCCCGGCTCAAGCTCTTTGCCAGCTCAATGCGATCCAAGATCGGAGCTGGAAGCGCCTCGATCAATGGATTGCCACGGTGGAGTTTTGCTACGTTCTCGGTTTGATACATCATGGGCTGATTGCCTTAAGAATTGCCGCCATTTCGTCGACCTCATCGTTGTTAGCAACACCCGGCGTGTCCGTTGCTGTCACTTTCTCAACTGGGCGATGACCCTTGTCGTGATCCTTTTCATTGCGACGGCTCACCTTGATATCGGCTACCTTTGCAGTGTCGGATCGGTCGTCGTTCGCTTGGGCCACACTACTCCTTGCGCCCGAATGCTCGATGACCTTCTGTTGGTAGAAGCGTAGGCCTCGGCCCACGACTTCGGTGTCGCGACTGTCCTTCGCTGCTGGCTGTGATGTAGCCACGATGTACTCGATGAACTCGTGCAACGTGGCGTCCTCCAACAATGCCTGCTTGACGTCGACGAGCTTTGCTTCTCGCAGCTCATTGCCATCCGTGTGTACATAGCAGGTGTCCGGGCGGTCGGGATCAAGGTAGATGTCGACTTCGCGCTTGCGAGAGCGCTGCATGTAGTACCAACTGCTGCTTTCCATCCAATCAGCGGTAAAGCGAAGGTCATTTACAACGAGGCCTTGCCTGGTCGCTCTGGCCTTGATCGTTGGCAGGTAATCACGAATCGCGTCCGCTCGCGTGAGTCGGTACGGAGAACCATGCAACTCCTCTGCCCCCACTTCATACAAGCTCGCCGGGTACGGTTTCGCTCGCCCATGCAGTGACAGCGGGGCAAAGCGCGAGCAGTCGTGAGTCAAGTTCCATTCGGCGACGACGCAGAGCAGCAGCCTGGTCAAGTCGGCAATCGTCAGACACGCATCAAGTCGGGCGTCATGCTCGCCGCGCTCTTTCAGTCTGCCCGTTGTTCCGCCGGGCGCGTCGTGCAGCGCCAGATCATTGAGAATGCCAAAGTACCTTTCAACGAGCGCTTTCCACTCTGCTCGATAAGGTGCCGCATAAGACATCACGGTGCCAGTGTCAGTGGCGAGATCGCGAATCGACTGGCTGAGTAATTCTCCTCGGTCGGCGAACACATGGGCAGACCGGATGCCCTGCAGAAGACCATCAATAACCTCGTCAGGAAGGCCGAGTTCCTTCACACAGAGGTCCTTCGGCGTCATAGCCTTGTAGAGAGCGATGCGCGCCTGGTCGGCACTTGGTGCTTCTAGGCTTACGTGCAGCGCAAGAATCGCGTACGAGAAGACGTCCAGGACCACGTAGATGATTGGCCGGCCGACTCGCACTTTTCGATCAATGGCCGACACCAAATGAATATCGCCAACGGTGGCATCGATCAAGTACGTCGAGCCAGAATAGTGATCTTTGGCGCGCGCATGTGATGTCAATACACGCAGATCCTTTTTCCATCGCCGCCCTCCGGCGGCATATTTCGCGGCCTCCAGTGCCGACACATGCTGCTGCCAGATGTAGACGAACTGTCGATAAGTCAGTTCGTATTGCTGATTGCACTGGATGATCGGCCTGCCGTGCTCGTCAACACCGGTGGGGACCAAGACGTAGGTGTCTCGGTAGAGCCGATGCATCGCCGCCAAGCTGAACTTCTTTGATCCGTCTTCCTTGTCGCGGCCAGACCTCTTGGTCTTGCGACACGTTTTCATGAAGACCTCTACGGCCTCCTTGGCCTGCTCCGTCGCGTTAGATCCCAGGCTCTCTGGATTGTTGAGCCAGTTCTTTGGCCGCCTTCCAAGTTTTTCCTTGGCCGGCTTGCGAGCCTTCTCGACGCCATGCTTCGGCATGGACGCCGCGTGAATATCGCCGCCCAAAGAGAAGTAGCGCGCGAGTCCGCGGCGCAACGCTGTAGTGTCGATGTTGAATCTGGCCGCCGCTGACTCAAGGACCTCGCTGTAGCGTTGCCGCACGAGCATCTCGTACAACCGCTCGTTCGATGTCAGCCAAGAAAGGATTTCCATCCACATCTTGAAGTGGTTCTTGGCATATTCGGTGCGAGCAGGCCGCGTGAGGAGCGCCGGGACGCTCACCGTGGCTGAGGTAATGAGCCCCCGCGCTTCAAGCTCCTTGAGCTCGCGGAGAGAATGCTCCTGAGGCTGCACTGCGGACTCATCCCTTCGAAGTCTCCCTCGTCGCTCCTTGACCTTGTTCTCTAGGACGACAGGTTGAAGGAAGATTTGGTCTAACTCACGGGCCAGATAGGCGACCACATAGGTGCCATTTTTGATACAGGTTCCTTCCAGAGGAACAGACACATGAAGTGCCGCGTAGGGTGCTATCAGGGAGTCAGCCATGCACGGCCCTCCTGCAGCAAGATGACGCGGGTTTCGTCTGATATTTTGATGTCCCAGCACTCGAGCAGACTCAATCGAGCTATCGAATGATCGACCTCTATCAGTCCGAACAGCACTCCCATCTTCAACCAGACGACTTGCTGCGCGTTAGACAGTGCATAGCGTTGACCCAGTTCAGTGAGAGCATCCTTCATCCGGCGACGGCGCGTGGATGTAGCGTCGACCAGATCAGACATCCAGCTGGCAGGGATCTCTATACGCGCTAGCAGTTCTGGATCGGATGTCATGACCGAGTAGGCCCACAGCAGGTTCTGCTCAAGGTGCCGCGGCATCGAACGTTCCGTGATGACGATCAACTCGATCCCGCGCAGGCGCCAGTACTCCCTCTCGATCAGCCGGAGCTCGATGTTGCGAGTGTCTTCAATCTCCTTGGACCATTTGCAGTGGATTGCCACTTTCCCGCCGTGCCGCAGCGTGACCAGGAAGTCCGTGGACATGCCTCCTGCTTTTGTCGCGGCTGCGGCCTTCCGATAGGGCGGATGCCTGATACCTAGAAGCTTGGCAATGTCCAGGGTACCCGGCAGGCCTCGCTCGGTTTCAAGCTCTAGGGAACCGCTGATTTATTCGGGCAGATCTCGATGGCCGAACGAGGCGTGGACAGCGAGGATGGTTGCATGAAACAGACGAGCTTTGCGAGCCTGGAGTACGCGGGCAAGAAGCGCCAGACGAGGCGCGAGAAGTTCCTGGGCGAGATGGAGCGCGTGGTGCCGTGGTCGGCGC
>NZ_JBFUGN010000125.1:0-10378 GCF_056402895.1 Rhizobacter sp. P3_B12
GGCTGGTGCCGGAGAAGGCGCTGGTGCGGGTGCCGGAGACGGAGCGGGCGAAGGTGCCGGTGCCGGTGCCGGCGCAGGGCTCGGCGCATTGCCGGTCGGCGGGTTCTGGCTGACCTCGCTGCTGTCGCTGCCGCCGCCGCAGGCGACGAGCATGAACAGGCTCAGCAGCGCGGCCGAGGATCCGATGGGGGAACGGGACGATGACATGCCCCAGGGCATGCAAGCATGGGACCACGCGCCATCCGCCCCCTGTCCGACACGATCCACCCCCGCCGGCCACACATCATGTTGCAAGGCCGACGCGTGGCGTCAGATCCTTCGGTACGGCGTCAGCTGGGCCGCCACACCGGCGAGTCCGCGATCACGACGCGGCGCGGCAGGATGTGCGCCTGCGTGAACGCATCCGCGATGCGCTGCTGCTCGGCCAGCGCCTCCGCGTCGACGGCCTGCACCCTGTAGCTGCGCCGCTGGTTGGCCGCGGTCACCGTCGCGGCATCGAGGCCGATCACCGGCGCGTGCCATTCGGCCGCCGGGCCGGGGTTCTTCCTGATCCACTCTCCGGCCCGCTGCAGCTCGGCGAACACGGCGCCCAGCACGTCGGGGCGCCGCTGCGCATACGGCGTCGCGGCGAGGTAGAAGCGCCGGTAGCTCGACAGCGAACCGCCGTCGAGCAGGATCCGCGCGCCGGCCTGGCGCTGCACCGCGGCGAGGAACGGATCCCAGATCACCCAGGCGGCCACGCTGCCGTTCTCGAAGGCGGCGCGCGCATCGGCCGGGCTCAGGTAGGCCGGCTCGATGTCGCCGATCGACAGGCCGGCCTTCGCGAGCGCCTCCAGCAGCAGGTAGTGCGCGCCGGCGCCCTTTGCGAAAGCGACCTTGCGGCCCTTCAGTTGCACGACATCGGTGATCGGGGAATCCCTGGGCACGACGATCGCCTGCGCCTGGGGCGACGGCGTCTCGATCGCGCAGTAGGTGAGCTTCGCGCCGGCGGCCAGCGCGAACGGCGGCACCGCATCGGCCACGTCGGCGCTCAGCTCGATCGCGCCGATGTTCAACGCCTCCAGCAGCGGCAGCCCCGAGGTGAACTCATGCCAGGTCACCCGGACCTTCAGCGGTGCCAGCGCCTGTTCGAGCGTGCCGCGCGACTTCAGGAAGATCATCAGCGTGGACGACTTCTGGAAGCCGATGCGCACGGTGTCGGCATCGGCAGCGCGCACGGCGGCGGGCAGCAGGCTGGCCGCGGCCGCCGCCAGCATCAGGCGGCGGCGCGGGTCGTGCGGTGAATCGGGGAACGGCGCGGGGGACTGCATCGATGGGCTCTCGACAATGACGGAGCCCGCGACGCTAAGCGCCGCCCCGCGTGGCGGCAACGATGCAATGCGCAGTTGCTTATGCGCCGCCCGGTGTCAGTGCCCGGACGCCGACGGCTTGTGCATGTTGCGCGTGCCCAGCAGCACGCCCGCCGGGGAGCCGTCGTCCACCTTCGGCTTGCTGCAATCGCGCGCAACGATGTTGGAGCCGATGCGCGGCTTGACCTCGCACAGCGGAGCGGCATTCGCCTGCGCCTGGTCCTGCGGCGGCGCCTCGGGTTCCGGCACGGGGCTCGCGCAGGCCGTGGCGAACAGGGCAAAGGTCAAGCCGGTCAGGCCGATCAAGCGAAGGGTCATGATGGGGTCGGGTGAAGGGGTATCGGGCGATTCTAGGGGCGCTCAGGCGTTCTCGAGCCGCGCCCGGTCCCTGATCACCGATCTGCCGGCCGTCAACGCATAGTGCAGCGCGGACTCCGGGTCGGTCCAGCAGCGGCCGTCGCACATCGCCTCGTCACGGAACACCTCGCACGGCGCGCCGCTGCCATGCACCTGCTTCACCACCACCGCGGCCACGTAGCCGCCGTGCGCCGCCTCGATCGCCCCGGCGTAGATCTTGAAGTCGCCGACCGTCTGCTCCTGGAAATGCATGCCCTGCTCCACGCCGGCGCCACTGCCGGTCGGGGCGAACTTTGAACGCGTTCGCGCGCAAATTCCATCGACAAGATTGGCGCCCCCGAATGGGGGGGCCGGCCTACTTCGTCGTCCGGCACTGGGCGTACAGCCGCATGTAGGACGCAGCGGCCACGTCCCACGAGAACTCCTGCGCCATCGCGCGGCGCATCAGCTGCTGCCACAGTGCCGGCTGGCCGAAGGCGTGCAGCAGCCGGTCGACCGTGACTTCCAGCGCCATCGAGCTGGCCGGCTCGAACGAGAAGCCGGTGGCCCGGTCGGTGCGGATCGTCTCGTCGGTCGTGTCGACCACCGTGTCGACCAGCCCGCCGACGCGCCGCACCACCGGCAGCGTGCCATAGCGCAGCGCATACAGCTGCGTCAGCCCGCAGGGTTCGAAGCGCGACGGCATCAGCAGCGCATCGCTGCCGGCGATGATGCGGTGCGCGAGCGCCTCGTCGTACACGGTGCGCACCGCCACCTGCGCCGGGTGCGCGCGCGCCGCGCCTTCGAAGGCGGATTCGAGCGCGCGGTCGCCGTTGCCCTGCAGCGCGAGCTGCCCGCCGCGCTGCAGGATGCCCGGCAGCGCCGCCAGCACCAGGTCGAGCCCTTTCTGCGAGGTGAGCCGGCTGACGACGCCGAACACCGGCGCATCGGCCCGCCGCTCCAGCCCCAGCTCGGTCTGCAGCGCATGCTTGCAGACCGCCTTGCCGACCAGCGAATCGGCCTGGTAGCGCTTCGCGATGCCCGCATCGGTGGCCGGGTTCCACACCTCGGGATCGACGCCGTTCAGGATGCCGAGCACGTCACCACCACGACCGCGGATCACGCCGTCGAGCCCGCAGCCGTATTCATGGGTCGCGATCTCGCGCGCATAGGTCGGGCTGACGGTCGTCACGCGGTCGGCGAACTTCAGCCCCGCCTTCATGAACGACAGTTGGCTGTGGTACTCGACGCCCGAGGCCGCCATGTAGCGCGCCGGCAGCCCCAGCAGGTTGAAATCGCCGGCCGGGAACAACCCCTGGTAGGCCAGGTTGTGCACCGTGAAGATCCGCGCCGCGCGCGTGGGCACATGCGCGTGCGCATAGGCGCAGGCCATCGCCGCGTGCCAGTCGTGCGTGTGCAGCACGTCGGCCACCCAGTCGGGGTCGAACTCGCCGGCCGCGATGTGGGCCGCCACCCAGCCGAGCAGCGCGAAACGCTGCGCGTTGTCCGGCCACTCGTTGCCGTCGGGCGCCTGGTACGGGCTGCCGCCGCGCCGGTACAGGTACGGCGCATCGACCACGTAGACCGGCAGGTGGCTGTACGGCATGGTGCCGAGCGTCAGCCGCACGCGCGCCGCGCCGAAGGCCGCGCCAATCTCGCAGACGGTCTTCTGGTGCAGCACCGCGTCGGCGATGGCCGGCAGGCCGGGCAGCACCAGCCGCACGTCGGCGCCGGCGCGCGCCAGCGCCTGGGGCAAGGCGCCGGCCACGTCGGCCAGGCCGCCGGTCTTGACCAGCGGGAAGATTTCAGCGGCGACCTGGAGGACTTTCATGCGGTGATCAAGCGGTGAATCAATCAAGCTGTGAGTTTCGCGAGCATGTCGCGCGTGACAAGGGTGATGCCGTTCTCGGAACGGTAGAAGCGCTGCGCATCGAGCTCGGCATCCTCGCCGATCACCATGCCGTCGGGGATCACGCAGGCGCGGTCGACCACGACGCGCGTGAGCCGCGCGCCGCGGCCGATCTGCGCACCCGGCAGCAGCACCGACCAGCTGACGACCGCGTGCGAGTGCACCCGCACGCTCGAGAACAGCACGGTGCGCGTGACCGCGCCCGAGACGATGCAGCCGCCCGACACCAGCGACTCCACGGCCATGCCGCGGCGGTCGTCCTGGTTGTGCACGAACTTGGCCGGCGGCAGTTGCTCCTGATACGTCCAGATCGGCCAGCGCTTGTCGTACAGGTTCAGCAGCGGGTCGGTGGCGGTGAGGTCGATGTTGGCGTCCCAGTACGCGTCGATGGTGCCGACATCGCGCCAGTACGGCGCCTCGCCGTGCCGCGTGCTGACGCAGCTCAGCTCGAACGGGTGCGCCGAGGCCTGCCCGTTGCGCACCGCGCGCGGGATGATGTCCTTGCCGAAATCGTGGCTCGAATCGGCGTCGTTCATGTCGCGCTCGAGCTCCTTGTAGAGGTAGCGCGCATTGAAGATGTAGATGCCCATGCTCGCGAGCGCCATGTCGGGGCGGCCCGGCATCGGCGGCGGGTCGGCCGGCTTCTCGACGAACTCGGTGATGTGGTTGTCGCGGTCGACCGCCATCACGCCGAAGGCCACCGCCTCCTCGCGCGGCACTGCGATGCAGCCCACCGTGCACTCGCGCCCCTTGGCGACGTGGTCGGCCAGCATCAGCGCGTAGTTCATCTTGTAGATGTGGTCGCCGGCCAGCACCACCACGTAGTCGGCGCCGTAGCTCGCGAGGATGTCCTGGTTCTGGTAGACGGCGTCGGCGGTGCCGCGGTACCAGCTCTCGTCGTCGTTGCGCTGCTGGGCCGGCAGCAGGTCGACGAACTCGTTCATCTCGCTCTTCAGGAAGGCCCAGCCGCGCTGCAGGTGGCGCAGCAGGCTGTGCGACTTGTACTGCGTGATCACGCCGATGCGCCGGATGCCGGAGTTCAGGCAGTTCGACAGCGCGAAATCGATGATGCGGAACTTGCCGCCGAAGTAGACGGCCGGCTTGGCGCGGCGGTCGGTCAGGTTCTTCAGGCGGCTGCCGCGGCCGCCGGCCAGCACCAGCGCGACGGCGCGCTTGGGCAGGTCGAGGCTCAACGCAAGATCGATGGGTTGCATGATGTCTCCAGGAAGGGTCGCGGCGCGCACCGATTGTGCACGGCCCGCACCGCATTGAAGCACTGCCCCCGCGCTTGCGCACGCCGGGACAAACGAGCAAAGTCTGGCCCACACTGCAGGATCCCCGCCGATGAGCTCCCCCTCCATGACACAACAGATCACCCCCCAGCAGATGCAGGCCGGCCTCGACGAGCAGCTGCTGAAGACCGTCGGCGTCGCGCCGCCCGCCGCCACCCCGGTCGACCTGATGCACGGCGTGGCCCAGGTCGCGCGCCAGCAGCTGTCGGAGCGCTGGGTCCAGACCCAGGCCATCGAGCGCGCCGCCAAGGCCCGCCGCGTCTGCTACCTGTCGATGGAGTTCCTGATCGGCCGCACGCTGTCGAACGCGCTCGCCGCGCTCGACCTGCGCGAACCGGCCGCCGCGGCGGTCGCGCTGCACGCGCAGACGCTCGAAGACGTGGCCGACCACGAGCCCGACGCCGCGCTCGGCAACGGCGGCCTGGGCCGGCTCGCCGCCTGCTTCCTCGACTCGATGGCCACGCTCGGCCTGCCGTCGTTCGGCTACGGCATCCGCTACGAGTACGGCATGTTCGCGCAGGGCATCGCGCACGGCCGCCAGGTCGAGCACCCCGACCCCTGGCTCGCCGACGGCACGCCGTGGGAGTTCCCGCGGCCCGGCATCAGCTACCCGGTGCGCTTCGGCGGCCATGTCGAGCAGCACATGCACGACGGCAAGACGCACCCGGTGTGGCGCCCGGCCGGCTCGGTCGAGGCCAAGGCCTACGACATGGTGATCCCCGGCCACGGCACGCAGAAGGTGAGCACGCTGCGCCTGTGGAAGGCGGCGGCCCCCGCCCACATCGACCTGAACGCCTTCAACACCGGCGACTATGCCCGCGCGGCCAGCGTCAAGAACGAGTACGAGAACATCTCGTGGGTGCTGTACCCGAACGACAGCACGCCGGCCGGCCGCGAGCTGCGGCTGCGCCAGGAGTACTTCTTCACCAGCGCGTCGATCCAGGACATCGTCGCCCGCCACCTCGACGAGCACGACACCTTGCACAACCTGGCCGACCAGGTCGCGATCCACCTGAACGACACGCACCCGGCGATCGGCGTGGCCGAGCTGATGCGCGTGCTGTGCGACGACCACGCGATGCCCTGGGCCGATGCCTGGGCGGTCACGCAGAAGACCTTCTCGTACACCAACCACACGCTGATGCCCGAGGCGCTCGAGACCTGGGCGGTGTCGCTGATGCAGCAGGTGCTGCCGCGGCACCTGGAGATCATCTTCCGCATCAACCAGGAGTTCCTCGACCTGGCGGCGAAGCAGCGCCCCGGCGACGACGGCTTCCTGCGCCGCCTGTCGCTGATCGACGAATCGGGCGAGCGCCGGGTGCGCATGGCCAACCTGTCGATCGTCGGCAGCCACAAGGTCAACGGCGTCTCGGCGCTGCACTCCGAGCTGCTGACCAAGACCATCTTCGCGGACTTCGCGTCGCTGTACCCGAGCCGCTTCACGAACATGACCAACGGCGTCACGCCGCGGCGCTGGCTGGCGCAGGCCAACCCGGGTCTCGCGCACCTGCTCGACCAGACGCTCGGCCGCGGCTGGCGGCTCGACCTCGACCAGCTCGCGCAGCTGAAGGAGCACGCCGGCAACGAGGCCTTCCGCAGCAAGTTCGCCGCGATCAAGTTCAACAACAAGAAGCGGCTGGCCGAGCACATCCAGCGCCACACCGGCATCCACGTCGACCCGGGCAGCCTGTTCGACGTGCAGGTCAAGCGCATCCACGAGTACAAGCGCCAGCTGCTGAACGTGCTGCACGTCGTCACGCGCTACCTGGCCATCATCGCGAACCCGACGCTGCCGTGGGTGCCGCGCACCGTGATCTTCGCCGGCAAGGCGGCCTCGTCGTACCAGACGGCGAAGTCGATCATCCGGCTGATCCACGACGTGGGCACGGTGGTCAACGCCGACCCGCGCGTCGGCGGCAAGCTGCGCGTGGTGTTCATCCCGAACTACGGCGTCTCGGTGGCCGAGGTGATCATGCCGGGCGCCGACCTGTCGGAGCAGATCTCGACCGCCGGCACCGAAGCCTCGGGCACCGGCAACATGAAGCTCGCGCTGAACGGCGCGCTGACGATCGGCACCGACGACGGCGCGAACATCGAGATCCGCCAGAGCGTCGGCGACGACAACATCTTCATCTTCGGGCTGAAGACGCCCGAGGTGCAGGCGCTGAAGGCCTCGGGCTACCACCCGATGCGCCACTACGACGGCAACCCGGCGCTGAAGGCGGTGCTCGATGCGATCTCCGGCGGCCTGTTCTCGCCCGACGAGCACGACCGCTACCGCCCGCTCGTCGACTCGCTGCTGTGGGGCGGCGACCACTACCTGCTGCTCGCCGACTACGATGCCTACGTGCAGGCGCAGCAGCGCGTGGACACGCTGTACGGCCACCGCGAGGCCTGGATCGCGCGCGCGATCGCCAACGTGGCCGGCATGGGCGTGTTCTCGTCCGACCGCACGATCCGCGAGTACGCGCGCGACATCTGGAACATCGACCCCGAGCTGAAGCCTGCGGCGGCGCTGCGATCGGTTGCCTGACAATGACACCCCGTCGTTGCCACCGCCCCCCATGCTGACCGCTGCCGAGATCGAGGACATCCGCCACGCCCGCCACGGCGATCCGTTCTCGGTGCTCGGCGCGCACGTCGATGCGAGCGGGCAGCGCTGGCTGCGCTGCTTCCAGCCCGGCGCGCGGGCCGCGCTGGCGGTCGATGCGAGCAGCGGCCAGCCGCTGTCGCTGCTGACCCAGCTGCACCCCGACGGCGTGTTCGAGGGCATGCTCGGCAGCGCCGCCGGCACGCACCGGCTGCAGTTCACCTGGGCCGACGGCAGCAGCTCCACCGTCGACGACCCCTACCGCTTCCCGCCCGTGCTCGGCGAACTCGACGTGTGGCTGCTGGCCGAGGGCACGCACCTGCGGCCGTACGAGACGCTGGGCGCGCAGGTGAGGATCATGGAAGGCGTCAGCGGCGCGAGCTTCGCAGTGTGGGCGCCAAACGCGTCGCGCGTCAGCGTGGTCGGCGACTTCAACCACTGGGACGGCCGCATCCACCCGATGCGGCTGCGCCGCGAGTGCGGCGTGTGGGAGATCTTCCTGCCCGGCATCGCCGAAGGCGCGCGCTACAAGTACGAGATCCGCACCGCCGACGGCCACGTGCTGCCGCAGAAGGCCGACCCGTACGCGCTGCAGTCCGAGCTGCGGCCGGCCACCGCGAGCGTGGTCTCGCACATGCCGCGGCTCGCGCCGGCCTCGCCGCAGCGCCAGCAGTCGAACGCGCTCGATGCGCCGGTCAGCATCTACGAGGTGCACCTCGGCTCGTGGCGGCGCAAGCCCGAGGAAGGCGACCGCTGGCTCAGCTGGGACGAGCTCGGCGACACGCTGGTGCCGTATGCGCAGGACATGGGCTTCACCCACCTCGAGCTGATGCCGGTCAGCGAGCACCCGTTCGACGGCTCCTGGGGCTACCAGCCGGTGGGGCTGTATTCGCCGACCGCGCGCTTCGGCGACGGCCCGGGCTTCCGGCGCTTCGTCGACCGCTGCCATTCGGCGGGCCTGGGCGTGCTGCTCGACTGGGTGCCGGCGCATTTCCCGAGCGACGTGCACGGCCTCGCGCAGTTCGACGGCACGCACCTGTACGAATACGCCGACCCGCGCGAGGGCTTCCACAACGACTGGAACACGCTGATCTACAACCTCGGCCGCACCGAGGTGCGCAACTTCCTGGTCGGCAATGCGCTGTACTGGCTGGAGCGCTACGACGTCGACGGGCTGCGCGTCGACGCGGTCGCCTCGATGCTGTACCGCGACTACAGCCGCGAGCCGGGCGAGTGGATCCCGAACGTGCACGGCGGGCGCGAGAACCTCGAGGCCATCGCGTTCCTGAAGCGCATGAACGAGGTGGTGGGCATCGAGCGGGCGCAGGCGGTCACGCTGGCCGAGGAATCGACCGCCTTCCCGGCGGTGTCGCGGCCCACCTTCGCCGGCGGCCTCGGCTTCCACTACAAGTGGAACATGGGCTGGATGCACGACACGCTGAAGTACATGGCGCGCGACCCGGTGCACCGCAAGCACCACCACGGCGAGATGACCTTCGGGCTGGTGTATGCCTTCAACGAGAACTTCGTGCTGCCGCTCTCGCACGACGAGGTGGTGCACGGCAAGGGCTCGCTGATCGCGAAGATGCCGGGCGACCGCTGGCAGAAGTTCGCGAACCTGCGGGCCTACTACGGTTTCATGTTCGGGCACCCGGGCAAGAAGCTGCTGTTCATGGGTGGCGAGTTCGCTCAGGAGCGCGAGTGGGACCACGACCAGAGCCTCGACTGGCACCTGCTCGCCGACCCGCTGCATGAGGGCATGCAGCGGCTGGTGCGCGACCTGAACCGCTTCTACCGCGCCACGCCGGCGCTGTACGAACAGGATTTCATCCCGGCCGGCTTCGAGTGGATCGACCACCAGGATGCCGAGCATTCGGTGATCAGCTTCGTGCGGCACGGCCGCCGCGACGGCGCGACCGTGATCGTCGTCTCGAACCTGACGCCGACGGTGCGCTCCGGCTTCCGCATCGGCGTGCCGCGGCCGGGCGAGTACCGCGAGCGCATCAACACCGATTCGGCGCACTACGGCGGCAGCAATGTCGGCACGCCGCTGGGCGCCGCGCGCTCCGACGACGTGCCGTGGCAGGGCCGCGCGCACTCGGTGATGCTGACGCTGCCGCCGCTGGCCACGGTGTTCCTGGAGCTCGTGGCTTGACGCCGTTGCAGGCGGGACGCCCCTGGCCGCTGGGCGCGCACTGGGACGGCCACGGCATCAACTTCGCGGTGTTCTCGGACCATGCGCAAGGCATCGACCTGTGCCTGTTCGACGACGCCGGCACGCAGCAGCACTCGCGCACCGCGCTGCCCGGCCGCACGCAGCAGGTGTGGCATGGCTACCTGCCGGGGGCGCAGCCGGGGCTGCTGTACGGCCTGCGCGCGCACGGCCCGTGGCAACCGGAGCGCGGGCAGCGCTTCAACTCGAACAAGCTGCTGCTCGACCCGTATGCGCGCGAGATCGTCGGCCGCTTCGACTGGAACGACCCGCACTTCGGCGGCGACCGCCAGCGCCCGCTCGAGATGGACCTGCGCGACAACGGCGCGCAGGCGCTGAAGGCGCGGGTGGTGCACGACAGCTTCGACTGGGGGTCTGGCGCCAGCGCCGACGCGCCGCCCCGCACGCCGCTCGCCGACACCGTGCTGTACGAGCTGCACGTGAAGGGCTTCACCCGGCTGCACCCCGGCGTGCCCGAGGCGCAGCGCGGCACCTATGCGGGCCTGGCGAGCGACGCCGCCATCGCCCACCTCCAGCGCCTGGGCGTCACCGCGGTCAGCCTGCTGCCGGTGCACCAGGCGCTCGACGAAGAACGGCTCGTGCGCATGGGCCTGCGCAACTACTGGGGTTACAACACCGTCGGGTTCTTCTGCCCGAGCCCGGCGCTCGCCGCGGCGGGCTCGTCCGGTG
>NZ_JBFUGN010000126.1:0-10331 GCF_056402895.1 Rhizobacter sp. P3_B12
GCCCAGGCCTGCGGCGCCTGCATCGAGGTGACGAACCTGAATACTCAGCAGTCGGTGGTCGTGCGGGTGGACGACCGCTGTCCGGAATGCGCACCCGGCGATGTCGACCTGTCGCAAGAGGCTTTTGCCGGCATCTCGCCACTGGGGGCCGGCCGCATTCCGATCAGCTGGAAGTACGTGTCGTGCACGCCGCCGGCGGCGAAGGTCTATTTCAAAGAGGGCTCCAGCCAATGGTGGGCCGGCGTGCAGGTGCGCGACCATCGCAGCCCGGTCGCGTCCCTCGCCTGGCGACCCGGCGGCGGCAGCGGCGCGTACAGCGCCCTCGGGCGCGAGATGTACAACTACTTCATCGCCCCGAGCGGCATGGGGCCGGGGCCCTACGACCTGCAGATCACGGACGTGTTCGGCCAGGTGATCACGGCGACGGGCGTGGCGCTGGCCGTCACGACGGAGATCGATCTCGGCCTCCAGTTCCCGAAGGTCCTGCCGTCTCCCGGCAGCTCGTCCGGGGGAGGCGGCAGCGGCGGAGCCGCCCTGCCGGCCACGACGGGCATCGCCGTGGCGAACGACTGGGGCCAGGGCTATTGCAGCAACGTCACCGTGACGAACCCGAATGCGACACCGCTGACCTGGACGGTGTCCTTCAGCGTCGCCGGCACCACCTACACCTCCTGGAATGCCACGCTGTCGCAAAGCGGCAGCACCGTCACCGCCAGTGGCGTGTCCTGGAACCAGGTGCTGCAGGCCGGGGCCGGTACATCGTTCGGGTTTTGCGCCAATCGGTGAGCGAGGGCCTCAGCCGCGACGAAGCGCTTCCTGCTCTTTCCGCACCAGCAGCTTCGCCTTGAACAGGTCTCGCATGACCCGGCTGTAGGCGTTGGCGGCGCCATCACCCGTGGTCTCGATGGTGCAGAAAATGGCTTGCGGGTACTTTTCGACCACCAGCGACTGCACGCCGTCCGAGACGCCGGAAGAAGGCATGCAGCCGAAGGGCTTGACGCTGACGACCATGTGCGCCTTGCGGTGCTTCACGCTCTGGATCAGCTTGCCGACTTCCATGTGCCCTTCGCCGCCGCGAAGGTGGTTGTCGTAGAACGGGTGCGACAAGGTCGCGATCTCGTCCAGGTCGCACAAGCGCCATGCCTTCAGGCCGAGCGTCACGGCGAACAGCGCGTAGGTGCTGCGCAACGCGGCATCGGCTGCGCGCGCCAGCGCGAGCCGGCGCAACGGATGCTTGCCTGCCAGGCCGTGGCGGCCCGGGTCGGCCTGCTGCAGCTTCATGCGCCGGCGCGTGTCCCAGCGCAGCTGCCACACGTTGTAGAGCAGCCAGGCCGTGACGGGCTGCGCATCCACCTCGGCGCCCTCCGCTTCCAGGAAAGCCTGCAGCCGGTAGTTGCCGTCGCCTTCGGTGGTCATGGCCCAGAACTCGCCGATCACCGATACCCTGGGCTTGACCTGCGAGCGATCGAGTGCCACGCCGCCGAGCAGCCTGCGGCAGGTCCAGAGCGCTGCCAGCAGGCTGCCGCGCGTGGCCAGCGCGTCGTGCAGCAAGGTCTTGCAGCGCGCCAGTGCCGCCTCGGTGGCGCCGGGCACGCACTCGTAGGGCCGCATGCGGTAGCCCATCGCGTTGAGCACGTCGCCCGCGATCACCGCACGCAGCACGGCGAAGAAGAAGCGCCGGTCCAGCACCAGCCCGTCGCCGCCACCGCAGGCTTGCCGCAAGCCGCCCTGCTGCTGGAACAGCAACACGCGAAAGCCCGCGAAGCCCGCATCGCGCAGCGCCTTGCGGTACTCGGTCGCGTAGGTGCCGAAGCGGCACGGGCCGCAGGCCCCGGCGGTGACGAAGACGTGCCGCTCGATGATCTCCTGCGTGCCCAGGCCCTGCACATCGCGCAGGGTCACGAGGTGCTTGACCAGGTTGCCGACCGTGAAATAAGTGGGATTGCACTGGCCGCGATTGCCGAACTCGCGCCCGAAGCGCAACGCCTCGTTGTCCGGCGTGCCGAGCACCTCGACCTGGTAGCCGATGCCCCGGAGCGCGCCCTGGATCAGCAGGTCCTGGGCCTGCGTCAGGCCGCCGCACAGCAGCGTCGTGCGGGCCCGCTCGGCGCAGCTGAAGCGCTGCGGCGCGGCGTCTCGCCAATGCACGGCCGGCGTGGCGGCGAGGCCGAGCCGCACGCGCTCGTCGCGCTCGAACTGCTGGAGCTCGCGCTCGATGTCCGCCGCCTGCGCGAGTTCGTCGCGCAGCCAGACCACGCTGCGGGTCGCGTTGCCGTCCGGTGCATTCATGCTGGCCTCCGATGAATCGTGATCGGCTGCGCTTTCACCGCGGTCTCGCACGCGCGCCCGCTCCTCGGCTCGACGGGTGCGAAGCGGATCGGCTTCTCTTCGTCGACCCATGCGGCGTAGCTCTGATCGGCCGCGTCGCTGCCGACCACGCGCCCGCCTTGCCGGCGGGCCCGCAGCTCGCGCCGCCGGGCATCGATGCGCTGCGCGAGCTCGTCCTTCGCGGCGCGCAGGTCCTGCAGCTTCTCGGCGTGGCGCTGCAAGGTGTGCGCATAGGTCCGCACGCGGATCTTGATCGAGCCCGACGGCTTGTTGGCGTCGATGTCGTGCAGCGCCGCGTACGGGGTGGCGCTCGCCGCGACGATGTTGTCGATCATTCCGTAGGTCGGCGCGTCGTGGCCGCACTTGAAGCTCGAGAAGTCGAGCACCACCAGGTTCGGATGCCTGGCCGCGAACTTCGCAGCCCAGACCTTCTCGGCGCTGTTGGTCGAATACGCCTCGGGCCACACGTCGGCCACGCCGAGGACATCCGCATCGCCACCGAAGAAGCGCGCCAGCCATTGCGGGTCCTTCGGGATCGAGCGGATCGACAGCACCGGGTAGCCGAGCGCCTGGAACTCGTCGAGCACGCCGTGGTTGAGCCCCGGATCGCCGTGGTAGGGCCGGCCGAGCACGAGGATGCCGACCTTGTCCTCGTCCTCCAGCTGCTCCAGCAGCAGCATGCCGCGGCGCTGCATCTCGCTGTCGAAGCAGCGCAGCGCCGCCCAGGCCTGGTCGAGCGCGAAGTCGCTCTCGTCGCGCGTCACGCCCAGGCGCTCGCCCCAGGCCTCGAACATCTGCTGCTGCATGAAGCCGGGCTCGTTGAGCGTGATCGCCGGATCGACGTAGGCCACGCCCCCGCGCGCGAAATGGTCGCATTCCTTGGTGAAGGCCGCGCGCATCACCTTGGGCACGCCGGCCACGATCGGGCAGGCGGTGGTGTCGGGCATGCCGCGCACGAAGCTCGGCAGGTGCGTCAGGCAGGGAAAGAAGATGAAGTCGAGCGGCCGCAGCTTGTGCTTCACCAGCAGCAGGTCGTGGATGTGCGCCTGCACCACCTTCGACGGAAAGCAGGGATCGATCGATCCGTAGCGCCCGCCGGCCTCCCACATCTCCTCGCTCGTGACGTCGGAGAAGACGATGTTGCGCGGTGCCACGCCGAGCGCCTCGAAGTAGGCGCGCCACAGCGGCCCGGTCGAGTACATGTTCAGCACCCGCGGCATGCCGATGCGCAAGGCGGCGCGCCGGGCCGCGCCCGCCGATCGCTCGAAACCGCGCACCGGCGCCAGCCAGAGCGACTTCCAGCTCCTCGCGCGGCGCACTTGCTGCAAGGGCGTGCCCGCGTCCGGCAGCGGCTGCGGCGTGTGGAAGGCCTTGAAGGCCAGCTCGGCCTCGTAGTCGACCAGGTTCGGAAACTGCGCCTTCAGCGACTTGCGGTGCGACACCAGCGCCTTCAGCGCCTCCTTCGATTCCACCGTGCCGTGTTCGCACGAGAAGCCCGCGATGTAGCGGCTCGTCCGGCCCTGCGGCGTCGCGGCATCGATGAAGGTCCGCTTGCACGCGTTGGCGCAGAAATGGCAGACCGTGCCGTCGTCGTTGCGCGTGGTGTAAGCCAGGCCGATGGCCGCGTCGAGCCCGACGAAGCGGCTGTGCCCGCGCCGCCCGACGACCCGGCGAGCCTCCAGCGCCGCACCGATGGCGCCGGCCTCGCCGCAGTGCGGGTGCACGTGCACCACCGCGCCCGGCACGCGCTGCACGATGTAGTCGTGCTGCGCCTTGACCGCCGCCAGGTTGTGCTGCGTGCCGCCCTGCAGCACGAAGACGCGGCCCAGCTGGTCCAGGCGCGGCAGCTGCACCACGTACTGCCAGATGTTCTTCGGCAGCACCAGCGCGAGGCCCGCCATCAGTTCCTCCTTGCCGTAGCCCTCTTTCTGGAAGCTCACGCGGTCGGTGTCGAGGAACACCGCGCAGCCGTAGTTGAACTGCGGGCTCAGCCGCGCGCGGAAGGCCAGTTCGGCATAGTCCTGCAGCGCGACGCCGAACTGGCTCGCCATCGCCTGCAGCAGCATGCCGTTGCCGGCCGAGCATTGGTTGGAGAGGCGGAAGTTGCGGATCTCGCCGGCCGCCATGAAGAGCACCTTGATGTCCTGCCCGCCCACGTCGCAGACCACGTCGGCATCCTCGAAGGCACTCCGGGCCGACATCATGTGCGCGACCGTCTCGACGATGTTCGCATCGACATCGAGCGTCTGTTCGAGGATGTCCGCCGCATAGCCGGTCGCCCCCACGCCCAGTACCTGCAGCGTGGCCCCCTGCCCGCCCACGAAGTCGCGCACGCGCTGCAGGATCTGCTTCGCGTCGGCCAGCGGGTTGCCCTGCGAGAGCTGGTAGTCCTTGAAGAGCAGTTCGCCCGCCTCGTCGACCAGCACCGCTTTCGACGAGGTGGACCCGCCGTCGATGCCGACGAAGGCGCGCACCACCTGCCGCGGCGCGAAGGCGGCCGGCACGAAAGGCAGGGCGCGGAATCGCTCGACGAAGGCATCGCGCTCGGCATCGCTCGCCACCAGGGCCGGACCCTGCGCGTGCAGCGCCCGGGCGCCGCGCCCTTGCGCGATCGATGCGCGCAAAGCCGGCAGGCCGGCGTAGCGGCCCACCTGCGGCGGCTCCTGCAGGCCGAACACCGCGGCGCCGTAGGCGGCGTAGAGCTCGGCATGCGCCGGCACGAAAACGAGTTCCTCGATGGTCAGGTCGCCTGGAACGGCGAGCCCGCGCGACTGCCAGAGTTCGGCGATGCGCTGCCGCCAGCAGCCTTGCAGGAATGGCAGGTAGGTGTTCGGCCCGCCGAGCAGCAGCACGCGCGGCTGCAGCGTGTGCCCGCGCGTCAGCACCGAGAGGTTCTGCGCCACGATGGCGTCGGCCAGCGAGCACATGATCTCCTCGGCCGGAAGGCCGGCCTTCAGCAGGCCGACGATGTCGGTCTCGGCAAACACGCCGCACTTGGCGGCCACCGGATGCAGCTTGCCGGGCTGCCACGCCAGCGCGGCGAGCGCCTCGGCGGCCAGGCCCACCTTCAGCACGCACTTGTCGATGGTCGCGCCGGTGCCCGAGGCACACTTGTCGTTCATCGAGGCGATCACGCGCCGGTCTGAAGCCGCCGCACCGGGCGGCGCGGGCTTGTAGATGATGATCTTGGCGTCCTGCCCGCCGAGCTCGATCACGCTGCCGACCTCCGGATGCAAGGCGTCGACGGCGATCGTCACCGCATTGACCTCCTGCACGAACTTCGCGCCGACGAGCGGCGCGAGCGGCGGCCCGCCGGAGCCGGTGATGAAGGCGCGCATCGACGCGGGCGGCACGGCGCCGAACTGCGCCTCGATCGCCGACAACTGGTCCTCCACCACGGCAGCCTGCCGCGTCTCGTGGCGGCGGTAGTCGGACCAGAGGATGGCGCGGCTGGCGGGATCGACCACCACGGTCTTGACGGTGGTCGAGCCGACGTCGATGCCGAGGATCAAGGCGTCGGGCCGCGTCATCGCTTGTCCTCGAGCAGGACGACGGTGTCGCCCTGCGGCTGCGCAGCGGAGCCCGGCCGCAGCCGCCGCATGGCGGCCAGCACGCGCAGCCGCCAAGGCGCGGGTACGGGCTCGGGCTCGGGCACGCAGGCCACCACCGGCATCGCCTGCGCGGCCGTCTCGGCCGGCTGCGACTGCCCGATCAACCTCAGCACCTCGCGGTTGCCCACCGTCTGCTGCAACCGCAGCACCGAGCGGGCCCACAGCGCGTGGCCGCCACGCGAGGACGGATGCGGCGGGTGGATGCGCGCCGGCTCACAGGAAGGGATGGGCATGGCGTCTCCTTGGTGGCTGCGGGCGGGCGGCTCAGCGCCGCGCTTCCCGCACGATCAGGTGGTAGATGCCCCGGCTGCCGCGCAGCAGGTCGCGCACGCCGCGCGCACCGATCAGGTTCGCGATCAATCCCGACAGTGCACGTGCTTCGCCGGCCTCCAGGCGGCGCCCGGCGTGCGACAGCGAATAGAGCGCCACCGGACGGCCGCCCACGCAGCCGAGCGATTGCGTCGACACGCCGAAGGCCTGCGACGTGCGCCGCACCGCGATCGGCCCCTGCTGCGGCAGGGCGAGCGAGTGGATCAGGCCGGCGACTTCGCCCGCATGACGCGGCGCGAGGATGCGGTGCCGGGCGCGGCCCGCCACGGCGAGCACCGTCAACCCGAGGGCAGTCGCCAGGCCCACGCCCAGGTGCCAGTGCGTCCGCGGCAGCCGGCCCTGCCATTCGCCGGCCAGCACCAGGGCCATCAACGCGGCCGAGGTCCATTGCGCCTCCGAGAACCGGCCCCAATACGGACGCGCCGCATCGCCGCGCAGTTCCTCGAGCCAGATGCGCACGGCGCAATAGCTCACCACATGGAAGCACAGCACGCTGCCCGCGCGATCGCCGCGCCACGCCATGACGCTGCCGGCCGCGACGATCGCCGCGACGAGCATCGATTCGAGGGCCTGGATCGGGAACAACCGCACGCCGACGTAGCAGGCGGCAAAGCCCTCGCGCGCATGCGCGTCGCTGTACCGCACCCCCCAGTGGTGCGGCCGTCCGTGGCAGCAGCCGACCATCAGGCAGCCCTGTCGCCCGCAGACCAGGAAGGCCCCGAGCCACAGGGCATTCAGGTCGAGATAGCGCAGCACCGGCGCGCCGAGCGCCTGCAGCAGCAGCGCACCCGTCGACAGGATCGCGATCTCGTGGTGGTAGAACACCAGCGCCTCGCGGCCGGTGAGGACCTTGGTCGCCATCGCGAGCACGAAGGCCGTCGCCAGGCCGCTCGCCAGCAGGCAGGCGACGACGATGGCCGACAGGCCCTGGTGCGCAGCCAGCACCGAGACCAGCCCGGTGGCGAGCAGCAGCCCCACTGCGCCGCAGACCTGGAAGCTCGACACGCAGCGGCCGAAGACCGTCACGCGCGGTCGCAGCCAGCGGGAATGCGGCAGGAGGGGCATGCCGGCGATCTCGTCAGCGAGGCGGCCGGATCGGCCGCCGCTCGACGCGCACCTGCCCCCAGGGCAGGGTGCGGAACTGCTCCAGCGTGCAAGGCGCGAACCCGTAGGCGCGCACGATCGCGCCGGTGATGTTCTGCACGTGCAGCACCAGCCCGCGCGACGCATGGATGCGTTGCGTGTGCACGCTGCCGACCCCCGAGCGTTCGCTGGCCTCGGGCTCGCCAAGCATGTCCGCGATGGGCCGCGCCGGCTGCAGGTCGTTCACCTCCAGGCCCAGGATCGCACCGTCGCGCAGCCACACCTGCACGTCGCGCGGTACCTGCGCAGACCGCGCATAGCGCCTGAACGCCGTCGGCGTACCGGCCAGCGACGCGACGCCGTCGGGGCCGCCGGCGCCGGGCCCGTAGGCCGTTTCGGCATCCTGCCTGCTGCAGCCCGGGGGCAGGCCATGCCACGCGTCGAGGCGGCCCTCGGCCAAGGCGCGCAGCGCGTTCACGCAGGCGGACGGTTCCGGTGCATTCATCGTTTCGGCCTCCGGGTTCGGATGGACGGCGAGCAGCGTGGCTGCCAGCAGCGCAAGGGTGGCATGGCGGATCTTCATGGCTTGGGAATCAGCAAACGCATGCCGGCGGTGAGCGATCCCCACGGCGCCGCCGGGTTGGCATCGGCCAGCGCCGACTCGGTGATGCCATTCTGCTTCGCGATCTGCGCCCGGGTCTCCGAGCCGCCCGTCCCGGCCGACACCACGATGTGCTCGCGGGCGCCCGGGATGCGCACGCTGCCGGAGATGACGGTGCTGCCCGTCAGCCCCGGATTGGCCGCGGCGATGTCGGCCACCGCGACGTTGGCTGCCTTGGCCAGCTGGTCCACGGTCGTGATGCCCGCCGGCACGCTCAGCAGGTCGCGCGCCGCGGCGGCGACCGGTGCCGTGGTGCCGCCGCCCGGCTCCAGCCCGAGGAACTCGACGTGGCCCTGGAAGAAGGCCGCCTTCACGGCGTTGTCGCCCACCTTGCCGCGGATCGCCGTCGCGTGCGCCAGGAAATCCGCGTAGCTGCCGGCTTCGAACGGGGGCACCGTGCCCGCCGGTGGCTCGGGGAAGCTTCCGCCCTCGATCTCGGCGCGCAGCGATGCGTTCTTCGGCGCCTTGGGGATCTGGTCGAGCAGCACCTCTTCGCTGAACATCGTGCAGAAGCCCTCCGACATGATGCGGTTGTTGGCGCCTCCCGCCGAATGGAACACCGGATGCTCCAGCGTGTGGATGTATTCGTGGACCAGCGTCTCCCAGGCCGACCAGCGCACGTTGCGCTGTGCCGGGGATGGCGCCCCGCCCGAGCCCGCGGTCGTGCTCAGGGAGGGATCCGGCGCGGTCCCGATGACGATCTTGCCGGTGCGCGGATCGGTGAGGGCAAAGCCGAAGAGATCGAACAGCTCCAGGTCCGCCTGGCGCGCCGCCACGAACGGCGCCACGAWCTCGGTCTCCAGGAAGGTCTGCTCCTCGCCGCCGCGGGTCGGGCTGAAGTTGTGCGGCGCCATGGCTGCGGAGCCCGCCGTCTCGGCGATCCAGCCCGCCAGGTCGTGGGCGTCGATCGGAAGCCCGGCCAGCGCGCGCTGGGTCTTGTCGTTGGCGTCGAACAGGTTCTGGTTCGCACCCGATGCACGAAAGGCGAAGCCGTGCCGCACGGCCGCCTGGCCCGGCGTCAGGGCCGCCACGGAAATCCATTCGTCGAAGCGTTGGTCCACCACCTTCTTCGCCGCGTTGCCCGGCCCTTCGAGGTCGGCGATCGGCACCCGCGCGGGGCCTGCGATGGCATGGATGCCTGGCATGTTCGCGTCGAGTTCCAGGCGCATCGCATCGGTCACCTTCGTCTTCAGGTCGGCCTTGCGCGCCGCCTTCTGGAGGGCCGTTCCCGGCGCTGTGCTCAGGGCATCCCAGTCGGCCAGCGTCGGGCCGGAGCCCGCCGCGCCCGGATGCAGTTCGCGCTGCACGGCCTGCTGGGTGGTGGCGTCGGGCTGCGCGGTGCCGGCGTGCAGGTCCTTTCCTTGCGCCACCTTCGACTTGTCCTTCGAGCAGCGCGACAAGGTCAGCCCGCTCTTCAGGCGCGGGGCCACGTCGCGCGCCGCCTCGCGTGCGCCGAGCCAGCCTTGCCTGACGAACGCGGCGGCGCTGCGGTCCGCGTCGGCTTCCAGCGGCCCTGCGTCCTGCGCCGATCTCGCGCCCGAGGCGCCGCCCTGCTGCGCGACATGCGCGAGCTCGTGCGCGATCAGCGCATCGCCGCCGGGCGTGCCCGGCCGGAACTCGCCGGCACCGAAGGCCACGTGGCGACCGACCGTGAAGGCGCGCGCGTTGAAGTCGTCCGAGAGCCGGCTGCCGGTGGCATCGTCGTGCAGGCGCACGTCGGCGAAGCTGGTGCCGAAGGCGGGCTCCATGCGCTCGCGCACCGGCGTCGGCAAGGGCTGCCCCTGCCCCAGCTCGTGCTGCACCGAGGCCGGCGGCCGCGCGGCCTGCGCGCCGCCGGGCCGGCCCTTGAAGAACATGCCGCCGAAGGCGTTCAGCACCCCGCCGCCGGCCATCGGGGAGTCGGGCATGTCCTCGGGCAGCCCGCTGATCTCGCCGGTGGCGGCCCAGGCCCGCGCGCTGCGCTGCACCCGCGCCGCCACCGCGCCGATGTAGCCCGCCACGCTCGATGCGCCGCGCGATTCGGGCGCATAGCGCCGCAGCGAGAGTTCGACCTGGCTCGCGCTGCGCGAGCGGTAGTAGTCCAGCCAGTGATCGATCCACGGGCAGCCCTGCGAGTCGCGGCCGGTGCCCACCAGGCCTTCGTCGACGGCGGCGCAGATCGCCAGCCGCAGCGCATCGAGGAACTCGGTCTTGCGCATCTGCCCCTCGTGCAGCGCGCCCTCGTCGTCGGCCAGCAGGTCGCCGCGTGCCGGCGCACCGGCCGATGCGGGCACCGGCGCCTGCGCCGCAGCGGCCGGCATGGCGCCGGCGTCCTGCTC
>NZ_JBFUGN010000127.1:0-10156 GCF_056402895.1 Rhizobacter sp. P3_B12
CCCGATCGCCGAGGAAGTGCGCGGCATCCTGGACGGCCACATGATCCTGTCGCGCAAGATCGCGGCGAAGAACCAGTACCCGGCGATCGACGTGCTGGGCAGCCYGTCGCGCGTGATGACGCAGATCGTGCCGGCCGAGCACGCCGAGGCGGCCGGCCACCTGCGCAACCTGATGGCCAAGTACGACGAGGTCGAGATGCTGCTGCAGGTCGGCGAGTACCAGGCCGGCAACGACCCGGTGGCCGACCTGGCGATCGAGCGCGTCGCCGAGATCCGCGCGTTCCTGAACCAGAAGACCAGCGACCTGATGCCGTACGAGGACATCCTCGGGCAGCTGGCGGAGGTCGTCAGGTGAGTGCCGCGCCCGTGAAGGCGCTGCGGACGCTGGTGAAGGTGCGCAAGCGCCAGGGCGAGCGGCTCGAGGCCGAGGTGCAGGCGGCGCGCAAGCAGCTCGCCGAGCTCGAAGAGGCGCGCAAGACCGCCGAGGGCGAGCTCGCCGCCTGCCGCCAGGACGAGCGCGATGCGCGCGACGAACGCGACGCGCTGCTGCGCACCTCCTTCACGCCGTACGCGGTGCGCGCGGCGGATTTCCGCATCGAGGACCTGAAGGGCGCGACCGCGCAGGCCGAGAAGGCCCTGGCCGACAGCCACAAGCACGTCGACCGCCAGGCCGCGGTGGTGAAGACCGCGCAGGCGGCGGTGCGCCGCAACGACCAGCGCATCGAGGGCTTCGAGCAGCGCATCGCCACCATCCTGCGCGAACGCGAAGCGGCGCAGGAGGAGCTGGCCGAGGAAGAGACCGAGGAAACCGGCGCGGCGCGTTTCGTCGCCCGCCAGCGCGCCCAGCGCCAGGAGGCCGCCCATGGATGACATGCAGGGCCTGTACGAGATGGCCGCGCGCACGCTGCACCCGCTGGAGGACCTGTTCCTCGCGACCGCGCTCGCCAGCCTGCGCCTGTTCGCCGCCTTCAACGTGCTGCCGCCGATGGGCGACCAGTTCGTGCAGGGCTACGTGCGCGCCGGCCTGGTCGTGATCATCGGCGGCTTCGTCGCGTTCGGCCTGCCGGCCGACGTCGCGAGCAACCTGACGGCCGGCCAGTGGGCCGGTTTCGCGCTGAAGGAATCGATGATCGGCCTGCTGATGGGCTTTGCCGCCTCGACGGTGTTCTGGGTGGCCGAGTGCGTGGGCGCGATGATCGACACGCAGGCCGGCTACAACAGCGTGCAGCTCACCAACCCGATGAGCGGGCAGCAGAGCACGCCGGTGTCGAACCTGCTGGTGCAGCTGGTGATCGCGGTGTTCTTCGCGCTCGGCGGCATGCTGGTGTTCATCGGCGCGATCTTCGATTCGTTCCACGTGTGGCCGCTGTTCGCGCCGATGCCCGACCTGGCCCGCGTGCCCGACCTGTTCATCGTGCAGCAAACCGACTCRTTGATGACGAGCACGATCAAGTTCGCCGCACCGATGATGCTGGTGCTGGTGCTGATCGACCTCGGCTTCGGGCTGATCACGCGCGCGGCCGACAAGCTCGAACCCACCAACCTCAGCCAGCCTGTCAAGGGCGCGGTGACGATGCTGATGCTCGCGCTGCTGATCGGCGTGCTGGTCAGCCAGGTGCGGCACCTGCTGCTGCCCACCGGCTTGCTGCAGCAGCTGCAGGGCAGCCTGCAGGCGCGCTGAACCGACGCCCGTTCCAACACCCCCATTCCCCAGGAGGACGAACATGAACATGATGGTCGACAACAAGGCCTGGCTGCAGGGCCGCATCGGCATCGCCACGCCACCGCAAGGCAAGATCGGCGGCACGCCGCAGGGCGGCGATTCGATGCAGCAGCTCGCGCAATCGACGATGGGGCAGCTGCCGCCGCTGTCGCTGCCGGGTGGCGGCGACGAAGACGGCGAAGGCGGGGGTGCGCAGCTGCTGAAGGGCATGATCGGCGCGGTGCAACAAGGCGGCGCGCAACAGGCGCAGGCGATGCAGAAGGCGGCCCAGCAGCAACAGCAGCAGCTGCCGCCGGCACAGCGGCCGGTGAGCCCGGAGCAGAAGGCCGCGCGCATGGACGCGCTGTCGACGTTGGAGCGCCATGAAGGGGCGTTCAACAAGCACGGCACCAAGATCTCCGACATGGAGAAGATGGCCAAGGACGAGAAGACGCCGCCGGACCTGAAGAAGGCGCTGAACACCGTGCTGTCGGACCAGGGCCTGCAGGACATGCTGGACGGCGGCAAGAACGGCAAGCTCGACCACAAGATCAGCTCGAAGGACATCCAGAAGCTGGCCGAGGACCCGGAGCTGAAGGCCTACAACGAAGAGAAGGCCCAGGGCTACGCCGACAACTACATCCCGTCGGGCGACAACGGCAAGACGACCGAGGGCCGCCCGATCACGAAGAACGATGCCGAGAACGAGCTGTACAAGTACGCCGACTACCTGCCGAAGGACATGTCGCTGGACGAGCTGCACAAGATCGTCGACGGCACCTCGCACACCGGCAAGTGCCCGCCGCAGCTGATCGCCGCGGCCAAGTACTTCACCGACCACCCGCAGGAGTGGAAGGACCTCAACAACGGCAAGGACAAGGTCTCGCACGCGAGCATGGAGGACAAGATCGCGGCCAAGGGCCAGCTCGACGCCGACCAGAAGAAGGCGCTGGACCGCATCGATGCCGACCCGAACGGCGCGTTCGGCAACAAGTTCAACCGCGACAAGCTGCAGAAGATCGCCGACGACCCGAAGGCCGCGCCGGAGGACAAGGAAGCGGCGAAGAAGTTCCTCGAGGACCCGGTGCTGTTCGGCAAGCTCGACAACGCCAAGCACGGCCGCGACATCAAGGGCGCGAAGAAGCTGTGGCAGCAGTCGGACGACGGCACCATCAGCCGCGACGACATCAAGGCCTTCCGCAGCCACCTGGAGAACAAGGAGGTCGCGACGACGCCGGCGAACGCCACGCACAAGCCGAAGGGCGCCGAGGACGTGAAGGCCGTCGGCGACATGGTGGCCGGCGAGATGGACCAGCCCGATCAGAAAAAGGCCAAGGGCGGCGGCTTCAAGAAGTTCCTGCAGGGCTGCCTGAGCGTGGTGTCGAAGATCGCCAACGTGATCTCGAAGGTGGCCGAGAAGCTCGGCCGGGTGCTGCCGCCGCCGTTCAACCTGGCGGCCAAGGCCGTCGCGATGGGTTCGCGCGCCTGGTCGGAGGGAACCAACGTCGCCGCGACGGCGATCCAGGGCGGCGACGTCAAGAAGGCCTTGCGCGACGCCGGGCTGGATATCGCAGGCACCGGGCTCAACGTGGTGACCAACAGCAGTGCCGGCAGCCTGGTGACGGGCGGCGTGAAGGCCGGGCTCAACGGGGCGAGCGGCGAGAAGCCGAAAGCGGCCGACTTCTTCTGACCCGGTTTTCATCCGGAGGCGATCGGAGTGCGCTACCATTTGGCGCATTCCGATCAACCATTTGGGTAAATCATCATGTGCGCTGCCGCTGTGCGCCCCCGGCCGGCTCTGGGTTCCGGACGGCCTGCCGACTTCTGGTCGGCGCAGTCGCGGGGCCCGGCGGCGGGTGCCAAGGCATCCCGCAAGGCATTCGCCGATCTGGTCGGGCGGGTGCGCAGTTCACCCGGGATCGTGCTGTTCGACGCTGTCGAGGCCGGTGTTCCCACCTGGCTGGTCGACGTGATCGCCGAGGCGACCGGCCAGCCGGTGTCGACCGTGATGGACATCATCGGCGTGTCGCCCACCACGTTCCGCCGCAAGGACGAAGCCGGCGAGGTGCTGCCGGACATCGCCGGGCACCGCGTGATGGGTTTGCTGCGCGTGGCGGCCACGCTGCGCCGCCTGCTCGAGGAGAGCGGCGACCCCGCTCAACTGAAGGATTTCGACCTCGACGCCTGGCTGGCCGGATGGCTGCGCGAACCGCTGCCCGAGCTGGGCGACAGGACCCCGGCCGAACTGCTGCGCAACCCTGAGGGACTGCGCGCGGTAGAGCAGGTGCTCGAGCGCATGCGCGGTGGATTGCCCGCATGACGGTGGCGCTGTGGCGGATTGCCACCGACACGCCGCAGTGGGGCGCCGATGACCTGGCCGGCAAGGGTGCCGCGAGCCGTGGTTCGCGCTGGACCCATCCCGGCGAGCTGGTGAGCTTCGCGGCCACCTCGGTGTCGCTGGCGGCCTGGGAGACGCGAGCGCACATCGGCAAGAGCGCGGGCAAGTTGCCGTGGAATCGCTTCCTCGTGCGCATCGATGTGCCGGACGCGGTCTGGACGGCGCGGCTGGTGCTGCAACGTCCACCGGCCGTCGGCTGGGATGCGATTCCCGAAGGACTGGTCTCACGCGCGCTCGGCTCGGTGTGGCTCAGCGAGGGACGATCGGCGCTGCTGGTCGTGCCCTCGGTGATCATCGAGGAAGAAGACAACGTGCTGATCAACCCGGCGCATCCGGATGCCGCGGAGCTGACGGCGGTGAAAGCCCGGCGGTTCGTCTACGACCACCGGGTGTAGCGATTCACCACCCGTACCTTTGCGCTGCGAGCGTATCGACCCAGTCACGAATCTTGTAGTCGCGTCTGACAAGCCCTTCATGAATCCGGAGAAGCTCTCTGAGATCATCGAGAAGAAGGGCGCGGATCGCGAGAAGAAATGGATGCGCCCGTGAATGTCGAAGCCGAAGAAGTTGCCCTGCGGGTCCTGAGCGAACAGGGCGCCACCTTTCAGTTCACCGCGCTCCATGGCAACGAACCACTCCTCGCGGGAGCTCAGTTCCTCATCACAAGCGCCTGGAGCATCAAGCGCCCATCACCTGGACAGATGGACAGCCATCAAAACAAGGAACGGAAGCAACAGCCATCGCACTCCATCGATGATCAATCGCCTGGCGGGCACAGTCAGTACGCGCTTCGCATAGGCAACGACCGACTGGATCTCGGCCTCGTCAAAGGCATATGGGCGTCCGTTCCCGACAGCAGCCGCAATGGCGGTGAGCTGCTCTTTCGTCATGCCGCGGTACTCGCCGTCGATTTCATATGCCGTCGAGAGAATGAACGCCCTGGCTTTGTCCTCATCGGTCTGCGGCTGAAAGTGGCAGGTGGCACACCGGGCGGAGAGGTTCCGCTTGATGTTTCCGCAATGAACGCAGACTGCCAGCATCACACGCGCCTGCCGCCTCCATCGCCCGCCGCATCGGCGTGGCAGCCCGCTTCTCTTGCCCAACCAAGCGAGCCATACACGATCCTCAACACGGGGCCCATCGTATTCAAGACGCTCCGTTCTGATCTACTCAGGTCGCGTCCTGTCGGTAGTAGGTATCGGTCACAGCGGCTGCAATCTCCGAGATGGATTGGGCCCGAGCCACGATCGCCACCAGTTCGTCAAAGTCTGAGGCGGAGTTCCATTCATGCTCGCCTTGGATGGCGCCAAGAACAAGCCGCCGAACCTCTTCGACCCCTAGGACCTGCTCAGGCTCTGAAGCAGTCAGCGTCACTTGGATTCTTTGGTTCAAGAAGATGTTGAACCCGAAGAACGGCCCCACGCCACGCACCTTCCTGGCCCCTGAAATCCTCAAGGATCTGCCACCCGAATCGATCAACAACAGATCGTCGAAGAAGCCGCTGCGCAGCGCCGGCTTCGTGCATTGCTCCAGCTCTTCGATGCCCCTCGCCGGGAAGAGCATTCCCTTCGAGAATTCGAGCACTGGATAGCGCAGCAGATCAGTTCTCACAGCCGCATTTGTCATTGTCGAATCCTGCATTGAAACCCTTTCCTACGAGGTCCGCACCCAAGACTTTTGCCCATGTCGGGCTTCCGTACAAGACCCGCTCACTCAGGTTGAAAGCATTGGGACCCCAGCCATGTACGGCATCGTGGAATGCCCGGCTCTCCAATGGCATCAGGTTCCAGGGCTGATTCCCAACGGCCTCCAGTAACGAATCTCTGGTCATCCATTTCTGTGGAATGGCCCAGTGGTGAACGGGCGTTCCCTTTGCAAGTTCACGAGTGCGACCATACCAACTTCTCGTTGCTCCCCACGCATGAGAGCCAGTCTTCCAGACTCCCCTGCAGACGGCCTTGATTCCAGTGCCGATCAACAAGACATCCGAGATTGCCAGCGCTCCGTTGACAGTGCCCCACACGTAGCGGCCACTCTGGAAATCGCTGATCGATTCGCGTCCAGACCCCCAGATGGGGATGAAGCTCTCGCCCAGACCTGGCGGGCCGACATCAGGCAGCGGAGCGGCATTTGAACCTTGCATCCACCGTACCGCTGCCGAGTTGGCCAATCCTCGCGGATCCACCCCCGACAACGGGTTGCCGCCAACATAGGCGTAGGTGTTGATCCCACCCGCCAGCCCCGTCGGGTCGGATTGCGTGTACCGCCCATCCTTGGCGTCGTAGTACCGATTCCAGTTGTAGAACAGCCCACTCTCTAGATCCGCCACCTGCCCCGGGAATCTCAGGCTGAACGCGAACGGCCCGCGCCCACCGGGATCCACCACCGGTGCCGTCGTGCCGAACGGCTCGGCCAGCCACAGCCAGCGGATCACGCCATCGGTATCGAGCACCGCCCGCGGCGCGTTCAGGTGATCGGCGTGGATGTGGAACACCAGCGGTGGCCCGTTCGCATCCGCCGGGTTCGGCATGAACACTGCGACCGGCACGTCCTGCAACCACACGTACTCACGGATCGCCCGGCCCACGTGGTCGTACTCGCCGAGCAATTGCCCGTCTTGATCGTAGGCGTAGATCACCGTGCTCTGCGGCCCCGTGCTGCTCACCTTGCGGATGCGCTGGCCCATCGCGTTGTAGGTGTAGGTCGTCGTGATGCCACCCTTCGTCAGCGTGGCGAGTTGTCCAGCCATGTCGTAGGTCGCGGTGTAGCCTGCACCATCACTCGTCGTGTTGCCGGTGTTGTCATGCGCCAGGCTGCGCGCCGGGTTCGTCACGCCGCTCAATCGGTTGCTCGTCGGTTCGGTGTCGTAGCGGCTCGACAGGCCGTCCAGGCTCTCGCTCGCACGGTTGCTGTTCGGGTCGTAGGCGATCGACCAGTTCGTCGTGGCGGTCACCACGCTCGTGAGCCGGTCGAGCTCGTCGTAGCCGAACTGCTGGTCGAGCGCCGGCTGCAGCGTGCCGTCGAACTGCCGGTGCGTGAACGCGGCRATGCGGTCCTGGGCGTCGTAGCGCACATCGCGAAGCACCCCACCGATCGGATAGCGCACCATGCGCCCACTCAGATCGAACAGGCGCCGATGCGACACCAGTCCGCCACGGGCATGCCACTTCCAGCCGTCGATCCCGATGCCGAACGGCGCCCATTTGATCTCGCTGAGCAGCGGCATCGGAACGCTGGCGCCGTCCTTGGCGAGTGCCAGCGACAGCGCCTGGCCGTCTGCGCGCTCGATCACCAGCCTGCGCCCCGAGGGATACGTGATGCCCTCCAGGTTGCCCAGGTGGTAGGCATAGTTCACCTTCAATTGCACGGTGCCGCTGTTCGCGCCCGCCGCCGGCTCGACCCATTGCGTGTGGCCCGCAAGCTCCCCGTGCTCGTTGTAGCGGTACCGGTCACCACCAGCACCGTGCCCCATGCTCGTGAGCCTGCCGCCGCCGTGGGAGAACTCGGGCCCTTGCTCGCTGTACCTCCACGTCAGCGCGGGATCTGTCCTCCCGCCGCGGCTGTGCTCAGCCCGCGTCATGCGCTCGCTGGCATCGTAGGTGTAGCGCGTCAGCACGCCACGGCTGTCGAGCATCGTCTCCACCAGATCGGTCCCGGGAACGTAGGTGAACACCGTCGTGCCAGTGTCCGGGCTCACGATCTTCATCACATGCCCCAGGCCGGTTCGCTCGTACAAGGTCTCCAGGCCGCGCGGGTCGGTCACCTTGTTGATGTACGGCGTCCCGCCCAGGTAGTCGAAACGGATCGAGCCCTGCCTTGCATCGGTGATCGACGTGATGCGATAGAGGCGGTCGTACGCGATCGAGGTGCTGTCACCGCTCGCGCCACGAAGGATCTTCGTGACGTGCCCCATCGCGTCGTACTCGTAGCGCGTGGTCRGCATGGGCGACACCGGCGGCGGTGTCTGCGCCATCGCGGCGTACGAGAGGGAACAGAAAAAGGAACAACCGATCGCGGCCCGCAGACCGCTGCGCGCATGCTGCATGAAAGACCCTCCCTGGTCTTGTCGTTCAGATGCGGCGCAGTCTAGAAATCCGGCCTCTGCCGGGTCAACCGGGTCAAATGAACCTATCGCGAGCTCGTCACCCCTGCGGCTGCGCCTGCGTCGCCTGCGCGAACGATTGCCCCGCCGCCTGCATCCGCTCGTCGAGCTTCTTGCTCAAGTCCGCGAGCATGTCGAGCATCTTGTTGACCGCTTCCATCAGCTTCTTGGGATCGCTCTTGTCGGCGCCGTTCTGCTGGAGCTCGCGCAGGTTGCGGGTCATGCCTTCGATCTGGTCGAGCAGTTGCGAAACCTGGGAATCCGCCTCGCCGGCTTCAGACGCCGCGCTCGTCGCCAGCGCCTGGYCGCCGCCCTGCCCGATCGGCTTCGGGCCGCCCGGCGTGGGGCGAGTCAGGGCCATGCTCGAGTTCGGTCCCGGTCGGCCGAAGGGCGACGGCATCGACGGCGAGCGCGGCGGCATGCTCATCGAGCGCGGGCGCTGCGCCACGCTCGACATCGACGGCGGCCGGCCGCCCTCGCGCGGCGGCGGGCCGCCCACTGTCGCAGCGCGCTGCGACGGCGTCGACGGGCGTGGCCCGATCGGTGGCCGGGCACCGGGTCCCGGCCCCGGCGTGATCCCGGGACCGACCGGGTTCGACCGCGCCGGCAGCAGCGGTCCCTTGGCACCCGGAATCGACATGGCCGTTCAGCGTGATGCCACGCGGCACAGGCCCAGCACCTCGCGGCTCTGCGAGCAGCTCGATGCGGCCGGCGCCTTCGATGCAGACGCCACCGTGCCTTGGTCCGGCTCGGCCTCGCTGTCGCAGTGCGACAGCACCTTCTGCGTCGGCGCGTAGTACGTCCAGCCCTTCGGCAGCTGCGGCGGCGCGAGGCTCACCTCCTGCCACTTCGCATGGCCCTCGCTCTTCAGCTTCTCGAAGTTGCTGCACATCGACTTGGCAAAGCGCGTCAGCGAGCTGCGCACCTCCGGCGACTGGTAGTCGTAGGTCACCAGCATCGACTTGACCGACAGCGAGGTCACGTCCTGCGTCAGCCAGTTCGGGTAGCTGGTGCTGCGGATCTGCGCCGGCACATAGGTGCCGTCCAGCGCCTGTGTCTCTGGCGCAGCACGGTCGAGCGTCAGCAGCTTGATGTACTGGCGCGCCTCCGACTTCATGTCGGCGAACAGCTTGGCCGGCTGGCCGGCGACGATCACGACCACGTCGATCGACTTGTCGGTCGCGAGCTTCACCAGCGCCTCCTCGTTCGACAGGAAGCTGGTGTTCTGCTCCAGCATCGGGCTGCCGAACATCGCGCGGTACAGCGTGGTCGCGGTCAGCGCCGTGCCGCTGCCGACCGGGCCGACGTTGATGCGCTTGTCGCGCAGTTCGTGGATCGAGCGCAGCGGCGAATCGGCGCGCGCGACGAAGTAGATCTCCTCGTCGTACAGCGGCATCACCACGCGCAGCGGCTTGATCAGCCGCGCCGCCTCGGCATCGCCGGCGTTCGCCTGGTCGAGGTAGGCGCGGTACACGTCGGATTGCACCAGCGCGAGCCGCACGCCGGGCTCCGAGCGCAGCCGGCGCACGTTCTCGGCCGAGCCCTTGGACGGCAGCACCTCCAGCGGCAGGCCGGCGGGCTTGCCGATGAAGCGCGACAGGTCGCGGCCGATCTCGATGTAGGTGCCGCGGTCGGAACCGGTGACGATGCGGTCGCCGGCATGGGCGCCCAGCGAAGCGAGGCACAAGGCCGCAGTGAGAAGAAGTTGGCGCATGGATTTCTCCGGTGGACGGTGAACGGCGCTCAAGGCGTCGGGAGCTCGCACAGGCCCAGGGCCCGGCGCGCAGGGGGACAGGAATCGGTGGTGGCGACGGCGGCCGCGGGCGGCTGCAGCAGCGCGACGGTCGCGGCCGGGGCCGGGGCCACCGCTGGAGCCGGCGCAGGGGCCGCCGCAACCACCGCCGCAACAGCCACCGGAGCCGATGCCGCGACGGCGGTCGACACCACCGGTGCC
>NZ_JBFUGN010000128.1:0-10118 GCF_056402895.1 Rhizobacter sp. P3_B12
GTGGTGTATGCCACCGCATCGATCGCGATCCTGTCGTTCATCGTCTGGGCGCACCACATGTTCACGACCGGCATGCCGGTCACCGGCCAGCTGTTCTTCATGTACGCGACGATGCTGATCGCGGTGCCCACCGGCGTGAAGATCTTCAACTGGATCGCCACGATGTGGCGCGGCTCGATGACCTTCGAGACGCCGATGCTGTTCGCGGTCGGCTTCATCTTCGTGTTCACGATGGGCGGCTTCACCGGGCTGATCCTCGCGATGGCGCCGGTCGACATCCAGCTGCAGGACACCTACTACGTGGTGGCGCACTTCCACTACGTGCTGGTGGCCGGCTCGCTGTATGCGATGTTCGCCGGCTTCTACTACTGGGCGCCGAAGTGGACCGGCGTGATGTACAGCGAGACGCGCGGCAAGATCCATTTCTGGGGCTCGCTGATCTCGTTCAACCTGACCTTCTTCCCGATGCATTTCCTGGGCCTGGCCGGCATGCCGCGCCGCTATGCCGACTACCCGATGCAGTTCGCCGACTTCAACATGGTCGCGTCGATCGGTGCGTTCTGGTTCGGGCTGATGCAGGTCTACTTCTTCTTCTTCGTCGTCGTGCCGTGCATGCGCGGCAAGGGCGAGAAGGCACCGCAGAAGCCGTGGGAAGCCGCCGAAGGCCTGGAATGGGAAGTGCCGTCGCCGGCGCCGTTCCACACCTTCGAGCACCCGCCGAAGCTGAACGCGGCCGCCACCAAGGTGATCGGCTGACATGACGCCCGAGCAGAAGAAGAACAACCGCCGGCTGGGATGGATCCTGGCCTCGGTGGCCATCGTCTTCTTCATCGGCTTCATGGCGAAGGCCGCGCTCTTCGGAATCTGATGCGATGAACGACAACGGCCTGAAGACCGACAACCTGCGCATGGCCGGCAAGCTGGTCGTGGTGGCTGTCGCGATGGCCGGTTTCGGCCTGGCGATGGTGCCGATGTACCGCTCGATCTGCGAGGCGCTCGGCGTCAACGTGCTGTCGCTGTCGGAGCGCGCGGTGCCGGGCAATTCGGATGCGCCGAGCAGGAACACGCAGGTCGACGCGAGCCGCACCATCACGGTGGAGTTCGATGCGAACGCGCGCGGGCCGTGGGAGTTCAAGTCGATGCAGCGTTCGATCGACGTGCACCCGGGCGAGCTCGCGACGGTGATGTACGAGTTCCGCAACGTGCAGGGCCGCACGATGACCGCGCAGGCGATCCCGAGCTATGCGCCGAAGCAGGCCTCGCCGCACTTCAACAAGCTCGAGTGCTTCTGCTTCAGCGAGCACACGCTGAAGCCGGGCGAGGCCAAGCAGTGGCCGGTGGTGTTCGTGATCGACCCGAAGCTGCCGAAGGACGTGAAGRCGATCACGCTGTCGTACACCTTCTTCGAGGTGGCGGGCGGCAAGGTGGCGGCCACGACCGACAAGGTCGCCGCGCCGGCTTCGAAGGAGCCGCGCTCATGAGTGACGGACTGAAAGACGCAGTCAAGCGCCGCGGCTCGTTCCTGAACACGATGAAGGCGGTCGCCTGGTCGTTCTTCGGCGTGCGCAAGTCGGGCGACTACGAGAAGGATGTGGAGCAGCTGAACCCGGTGCACCTGATCATCGCGGGCGTCCTCGGYGCCGCGTTGTTCGTGATCGTGCTCGTGGTGCTGGTGCAGTGGGTGTTGGCCAGCGGTGTCGCCGCCGCGAGCTGAAGAGCAAGAGACAGACAGATCGGATTAGCAGGAGAACACATGTCGTCAGCGACGCACTCGGGCCAGGCCCCTCACTACTTCGTTCCGGCGCCTTCGCGGCATCCGGTGATGGCGGCCTTCGGCCTGCTGATGATGATCTTCGGCGGCGGCCAGTGGGTCAATGGCCACGGCTGGGCGGCCTGGTTGGTGCTGTTCGGACTGCTGTGGTGGGCCTTCGTGCTGAAGCAGTGGTTCGGCGACGCGATCGGCGAGAGCGAGGGCGGTCTCTACAGCGACCGCATCGACGTCTCGTACCGCTGGAGCATGAGCTGGTTCATCTTCTCCGAGGTGATGTTCTTCGGCGCGTTCTTCGGTGCGCTGTTCTGGGCGCGGCTGCATGCAGTGCCCAACCTCGCCAGCTTCGACAACGCGATCCTGTGGCCCGATTTCAAGGCGATCTGGCCGAGTTCGGGCGTGGGCTTCACCGGCGCGCCGGCCGGCACGGTCGAGCCGTTCCGCACGATGGGCCCGTGGCCGATCCCGACCATCAACACCGCGCTGCTGCTGAGCTCGGGCGTCACGCTGACGATCGCGCACCATGCGCTGATCGCCGGCCAGCGCGCGAAGACGATCGCCTTCATGTGGGTCACGGTGTTGCTGGGCATCCTGTTCCTGACGTTGCAGGGCTACGAGTACCACCATGCGTACAGCGAGCTGAACCTGAAGCTGTCGTCGGGCATCTACGGCTCGACCTTCTTCATGCTGACCGGCTTCCACGGCTTCCACGTGTTCGTCGGCATGCTGATGCTGCTGTTCATCACGCTGCGCCTGCAGCGCGGGCACTTCACGCCGCAGCGCCACTTCGGCTTCGAAGGTGCCGCCTGGTACTGGCACTTCGTCGACGTCGTGTGGCTCGGCCTCTACATCGTCGTCTACTGGCTTTGAGCGACGTCCGATGAAACAAGAGCGCCTCGCGGGGCGCTCTTTTCATTCGTAGCCCGGATGCCAATCCGGGGTTCAGCTGGTGCGGATGCCGGTGGGTTGGATCCACCCCATCCAGTAGCTGAACAGGATGATCGCGAACAGCAGCACCGACAGGCCGACCCGCACCGCCAGCGCCCGCATCATGTTGCCGGTCTTCGGCTTGCCGTCGCGCCMGTCGCGCATCATGAAGACACCGGCGAACGCCAGCGCGCCGATGATGAGGACGAAGGCGACGCCGATCAGGTATTTCATGGGCACCGATTATTCCACCCGCACCCTCGCCGCGATCGTGCTGATCGCCACCCTGCTGGGCATGGGCAGCACTGCCCGGCTCGGCCTGTGGCAGCTGAGCCGGGCCGCGCAGAAGCAGGCGCTGCAGACGGCACTCGACGAGCGCGGCCGCCTGGCGCCGCTCGACGATGCGACGCTCGCGCGCACCGCGCCCGAGGCCGAGGCCCAGCACTACCGGCCGGTGCGCCTGCAGGGCGAATGGCGGCCCGCGGCCACCGTCTTCCTCGACAACCGGCAGATGAACGGCCGCCCGGGCTTCTTCGTCGTGACGCCGCTCGTGCTGCCGGGCGGCGATGCGGTGCTGGTGCAGCGCGGCTGGGCACCGCGCGACATGGCCGACCGCACCCGCGTGCCGAGCGTGCCGACGCCCGCCGGCCGCGTCGAGGTGAGCGGGCTGATCGCCCCGCCTCCCGCACGGCTGTTCGACTTCGCGGGCGGTGTCCCCGGTACCATCCGGCAGAATCTCGACCTCGCGGCGTTCGCGAAGGAGTTCGGCGTGACGCTGCGGCCGCTGTCGGTGCAGCAGCTCGACGAACCGGCCGACGGCCTGTCGCGCCACTGGCCCGCTCCCGCGGTCGACATCCACAAGCACTATGGGTACGCGTTCCAGTGGTTCGCGATGTGCGCACTGATGGCAGGTCTGTATGTCTGGTTCCAACTCCTCCGTCCCCGGCTCCGGCGCCGTGCCTGACAGCCCGCTCAGCTTCAGCGTGCATTCGCTGCCGTCGCCCGCGCTGGCCGACGCGCAGCGCCGCACCGCGGCCGGCCGCCTGCGCATGCTGCTGGTGCTGGCGGTGTGCGCCGCGCCGGTGATCGCGTCGTACGTCACCTACTTCGTGATCCGGCCCGAGGGCCGCACCAACTACAGCGAGCTGATCACACCGGGGCGGCCGATGCCCGACGACCTCGGGCTGCGCACGCTGGGCGGCCAACCGGTCGCGGCCGCGGCCCTGCGCGACCAGTGGCTGATCGTCGTGGTCGGCGATGCGGCCTGCGACAAGACCTGCGAGGACCACCTCTACCTGCAGCGGCAGATCCGCGAGTCGCTCGGGCGCGAGAAGGAACGCGTCGACAAGGTCTGGCTCGTCACCGGCGCGGGCGCGCCGCGGCCGGAGGTGATGCAGGCGATCTCGGTCGGCACGCCGGCCGCGGTGCTGCGGGTCTCGCGCGAGCGGCTCGCGGCCTGGCTCGCGCCGGCCGAGGGGCAGGCGCTGTCGCAGCACATCTACCTCGTCGATCCGATGGGGCTGTGGATGATGCGGGTGCCGCCGAAGCCCGATGCGGCCAGGCTGAAGCGCGACATCGAGAAGCTGTTGCGCGCATCGGCCTCGTGGGACCAGCCCGGACGCCCGGCGCGTTGAGATGAGCGCGGTGGCGTCCTACGACCTGAGCCCGCTGGCCACGATGGCCCTGGTGGCGGTGCTGCTCGCGACCGGCCCGCTGGTGTGGATCGCGCTGCGGCACCGCCGCGCGCACCCGGCGACGCGGCTGCGCGCGCTGACGGTGATGACGCTGTTCCTCACCTTCGACCTGGTGCTGTTCGGTGCCTACACGCGGCTCAGCGATTCCGGGCTCGGCTGCCCCGACTGGCCCGGCTGCTACGGCAACGCGAGCCCGCTGGGCGCGCAGGGCCACATCGAGGCAGCGCAGACCGCGCTGCCCGGCGGGCCGGTGACGCACGGCAAGGCCTGGGTCGAGATGGTGCACCGCTACCTTGCGAGCGGGCTCGGCGTGCTGGCCGTCGCGATCGCGGCGGCCGCCTGGTGGCAGCGCCTGCGCGGGCCGCGGGACGTGCACGGGCTGTCGCCGTGGTGGGCGACGATCACGCTGGCCTGCTTCTGCGTGCAAGGCGCGTTCGGCGCGCTGACCGTCACGATGAAGCTGTTCCCGGCCATCGTCACGCTGCACCTGCTCGGCGGCCTCGTGCTGCTGATGCTGCTCGCGGTGCAGGCGCAGGCCCAGGCCGATGACCACCGGCCGCCGCTCGCGATGCCGGCGTCGCTGCGCCGCGCGGTGTGGGCGGTGCTCGCGATCGCGCTCGCCCAGGTGACGCTGGGCGGCTGGGTCAGCACGAACTACGCGGTGCTCGCCTGCACCGATTTCCCGACCTGCCAGGGCGCGTGGTGGCCGGCGATGGATTTCGAGCACGGCTTCGCGGTCTGGCGCGAGCTGGGTGCCGGCAAGGACGGCGGCTTCCTGCCGTTCGCCGCGCTGACGGCGATCCACGTGGTGCACCGCATCGGCGCGTTCGTCACGCTGTCGGCGCTGCTGCTGCTCGCCTGGCGCCTGCACGCGAGCGGCGAGCCGGCGCTGCGCCGCTGGGCGCTGCGCTTCGCGGCGGTCGCGGCCTGGCAGCTGGCCAGCGGGCTCGGCAACGTGGTGCTCGGCTGGCCGCTGGTGGCGGCATTGGCCCACACCGGCGGCGCCGCGGCGCTGCTCACGCTGCTGGCGGCGCTGCTCGCGCGTGCGCATGTGGACGTTTTGTCCGTCGGGCGGCGTTCTCCCGCGGCTGCGGCCTGGCGGCACGCCTCGTAAAATCAGCGGTTCGCTGCCCATGTCCAACACCTTGACTCCCCCTGCCGCCACGGACACCCGCGTCGCGCATCCGCCGCGCTGGCGGCAGTTCTACGCGCTGACCAAGCCGCGCGTGGTGCAGCTGATCGTGTTCTGCGCCGTCATCGGCATGCTGCTCGCGGTGCCGGGACTGCCGGACTGGAAGCCCGCATTGGCAGGCACGGCAGGCATCTGGCTGGTGGCCGCCGCCGCGGCGGCGTTCAACTGCCTGGTCGAGCAGCACATCGATGCGAAGATGGCCCGCACCGCGTGGCGGCCGACCGCCAAGGGCGAGCTGACCAACACGCAGACGCTGCTGTTCTCGGGCGTGCTGTGCGCCATCGGCAGTGCCGTCCTCTACCTGTTCGTGAACCCGCTGACGATGTGGCTGACCTTCGCCACCTTCATCGGCTATGCGGTGATCTACACCGTGGTGCTGAAGCCGCTGACGCCGCAGAACATCGTGATCGGCGGCGCGTCGGGCGCGATGCCGCCGGTGCTGGGCTGGGCCGCGATGCGCGGCGACGTAGGCCCCGAGGCGCTGATGCTGTGCCTGATCATCTTCCTGTGGACGCCGCCGCACTTCTGGGCGCTGGCGCTGTACCGCGTCGAGGACTACCGCAAGGCCGGCCTGCCGATGCTGCCGGTCACGCACGGCAACGAGTTCACGCGGCTGCAGGTGCTGCTGTACACCTTCGTGCTGTTCGCCGCGACGCTGCTGCCGTTCGTGTTCGGCATGAGCGGCTGGATCTACCTGGCCGCGGCCGTGGTGCTGGGCGCGATGTTCACCGGCTACGCGTGGAAGCTGTGGCGCTCGTACTCCGATGCGCTCGCGCGCCGCACCTTCCTGTTCTCGATCTGGCACCTGTCGCTGCTGTTCGCCGCGCTGCTGGTGGACCACTACCTGAGCCCCCTGCTGTGATGATGCACCGCCGATCCCTTGCCACCGCGTTCCTGTTCGCGCCCCTGCTCACCGCGGCCGCCCTGCTGGCCGGCTGCGACAAGCTGCCGCAGCTGGCGTCGTCGACGCCGGCCTTCAAGGCGGTCGACATCACCGGTGCCGACTACGGCAGCGGCCTGTCGCTGCCCGACCAGAACGGCAAGACGCGCACGCTGGCCGATTTCAAGGGCAAGCTGACGGTCGTGTTCTTCGGCTACACGCAGTGCCCCGATGTCTGCCCGACCACGATGGCCGAGCTGGCGCAGGTCAAGAAGGCGCTCGGTGCCGACGGCGACAAGGTGCAGGGTGTGTTCATCACGATCGACCCGGAGCGCGACACGCCGGAGATCCTGAAGGCGTACATGGGCAGCTTCGACCCGAGCTTTGTCGCGCTGCGCGGCACGGCCGAGCAGACGGCGGCGGTCGCCAAGTCGTTCAAGGTGTTCTACGCCAAGGTGCCCGGCAAGACCGAGGGCAGCTACACGATGGACCACACCGCCGGCTCGTACGTGTTCGACACCAGCGGCAAGCTGCGGCTGTTCACGCGCTACGGCAGCGGCAGCGAGGCGCTGAAGTCGGATCTGCAAGCCTTGCTGGCCAGCACCTGAACAGCGGGCGCATGCAGCAAGGAAAAAGGGCCCCGAGGGGCCCTTTCTGCTGTCCGCCGCGCGGTGTGGGCGGGGGTCAGGCCGCTTCGGTCAGCGCCTTGCGCATCTTCTTCATCGCGGCGACCTCGATCTGGCGGATGCGCTCGGCGCTGACGCCGTACTCGCCGGCCAGGTCGTGCAGCGTCATGCCGCCCGAGCTGTCGTCGTTCACCTTCAGCCAGCGCTCCTCGACGATGCGGCGGCTGCGTGCGTCGAGCGCGTCGAGCGCCTGCGCGATGCCGTCGCCGGCCAGCCAGTCGCGGCGCTGTGCCTCGATCACGCGGGTCGGCTCGCTGCTGTCGTCGGCCAGGTAGGCGATCGGCGCGTAGCTTTCCTCGCTGTCGTCGCCTTGCGGTTCGAGGGCGATGTCGCCGCCGGACAGGCGGGTCTCCATCTCGAGCACTTCCTCGCGCTTGACGTTCAGCTGCTGCGCGACGCGGTCGATCTCGGCCTGCGTCAGCGTGGCACGGTGCGTCGAGCCGTCGGCGGCGTCTTCCTTCATGCTCTGCTTCATCGAGCGCAGGTTGAAGAACAGCTTGCGCTGGGCCTTGGTCGTCGCGACCTTCACCATGCGCCAGTTCTTCAGGATGTACTCGTGGATCTCCGCCTTGATCCAGTGCATCGCGTAGCTGACCAGGCGCACGCCCTGATCCGGGTCGAATCGCTTGACGGCCTTCATCAGGCCGACGTTGCCTTCCTGGATCAGGTCGCCGTGCGGCAGGCCGTAGCCGAGGTACTGGCGGGAGATCGACGCCACCAGGCGCAAGTGCGACAGCACCAGCTTTCCGGCGGCTTCGACATCGCCGTGCTCGCGCAGCCGGCGCGCGAACGACACTTCTTCTTCGTGCGTCAGCAGCGGGATGCGATTGATCGCCGACATGTACGCATCGAGGTTGCCCAGCGAGGGCACCATCGCGAACGGGTCGCGCAGCGTCAGGGCGGTATCGGGGGACAGGGTCTTGGTGAGGCTCATGGAAGCATCAGACATGCTGAAATTCCTTTCGTTCCCTTGATATTAGCACTCGACTTCCGAGAGTGCTGATGGTGCCGGGCCGTCCATCCGTCAGAGGGCTAATGTGAGCGAATACTTGCAACAAAACGTCGGCAAATCTTGTGCCTATCCCCATTGGCGGCAAGGCTTTGCGACTATCCTGCCGAATTCCAACCACTGGTGCCATTCGGTACCTCCGAGGAGAACGTCACGATGAAGACCCGTCGTCTGCTGAAGAGTTTCGTGGTATCCGCCGCAACAGTGTGTTGCTGGACGGTGCATGCCGCGTCGATCGCACCGGCCGCCGCCGAGAACGGCATGGTCGTCACCGCGCAGCATTACGCGACGCAGGTGGGTGTGGACGTGCTGAAGAAGGGCGGCAACGCGGTCGATGCGGCGGTCGCGGTCGGCTATGCGCTGGCGGTGGTCTACCCGGCGGCCGGCAACCTGGGCGGCGGCGGCTTCATGACGATCCAGCTGGCCGACGGCCGCAAGACCTTCCTCGACTTCCGCGAGAAGGCGCCGCTCGCCGCGACGCCGAACATGTACCTCGACGCGAGCGGCAACGTGATCAAGGGCCTGAGCACCACCGGCCACCTGGCGGTCGGCGTGCCCGRCACGGTGTCGGGGCTGGAGCTGGCACGCGCGAAGTACGGCACGATGAAGCGGGCGCAGCTGATCGCACCGGCGATCGGTTTCGCCGACAAGGGCTTCGTGCTGGACCAAGGCGATGTCGACATGCTGCTCACGTCGACCGAGGATTTCCGCAAGGACCCGGCCTCGGGCGCGATCTTCCTGAACAAGGGCCAGCCGTTCCAGCCGGGCCAGCGCCTGGTGCAGAAGGACCTCGCGAAGACGCTGCGCCTGATCTCGCAGAAGGGCGAGGACGGCTTCTACAAGGGCTCGGTGGGGGCGGCCATCGTCGCCTCCAGCCTGGCCGGCAAGGGCATCCTCACGCAGGCCGACCTCGACCAGTACAAGACCCGCGAACTCGCACCGGTCGAGTGCGACTACCGCGGCTACCGCATCGTCTCGGCGCCGCCGCCGAGCTCGGGCGGGGTCGTGATCTGCGAGATCCTGAACGTGCTCGAAGGCTATCCGCTGAAGGACCTGGGCTACCGCTCGGCGCAGTCGGTGCACTACCAGATCGAGGCGATGCGCCATGCCTATGTCGACCGCAACAGCTACCTGGGCGACCCGGACTTCGTCAAGAACCCGCTCGACCGGCTGCTCGACAAGGGCTATGCCGAGAAGATCCGCGGCGTGATCGATCCGGCCAAGGCCGGCGTGTCGAAGGACATCAAGCCCGGCGTCGAGCCGCACGAGGGCAGCAACACCACGCACTACTCGATCGTCGACAAGGAGGGCAATGCGGTGGCCGTGACCTACACGCTGAACGACTGGTTCGGCGCCAAGGTCACTGCGGCGAAGACCGGCGTGATCCTGAACGACGAGATGGACGACTTCACCGCGAAGATCGGCGTGCCGAACATGTACGGCCTGGTGCAGGGCGAGGCGAACGCGATCGCCCCGGGCAAGCGCCCGCTGAGTTCGATGAGCCCGACCATCATGTCGCGCGACGGCAAGCCGGTGATGGTGACCGGCACGCCCGGCGGCAGCCGCATCATCACGGTGGTGGTGCACACGATCCTGAACGTCGTCGACTACGGGATGAACGTGCAGGAGGCGGTCGATGCGCCGCGCTTCCACCAGCAGTGGCTGCCGGAGGCGACCAACGTCGAGGTCAACGCGCTGAGCCCCGACACGCGCAAGATCCTGACCGACATGGGGCACAAGCTCGGCAACCCGCAGCCGGCCAACCATGTGGCGGCGATCCTGGTGGGTGCCCCGTCGCTGGGTGGCAAGCCGATCGGCAAGAACCGGTTCTATGGCGCCAATGATCCGCGCCGCAATACTGGCCTCGCGCAAGGGTACTGACAACCCCTCGCTCGACGAGTACGTCGAGCGATCCCCCGAGGGGATGCGGGCCGGCTTGGGGCGGCCCGGCGCTCGGCCCTA
>NZ_JBFUGN010000129.1:0-10103 GCF_056402895.1 Rhizobacter sp. P3_B12
CCAGAGGGCATGTGATTTCCGTCACGCAGTCTAGCCGGGCTGCCGCGAAATTTGCTTGCGCAAAGCAACTCGATTTCAGGGTGTGCCGCAATATCATGCGAAGAACCAATCAAGGATTCGCAGGATATGGCAAGCAGCAAGCCGAAGGTGCAACTCGATGCGATTGATCGGCACATCCTGCGGGTGTTGCAGGTCGAGGGCAAGCTGGCCAATGTCGAACTGGCCGAGCGGGTCCACCTGTCGCCGTCGGCCTGCCTGCGGCGGGTCAAGGCGCTGGAAGACGGCGGGGTGATCGCGCAGTACGTGGCGCTGATCGATTCGAAGGCGGTCGGCCAGCCGGGGACGAGCTTCACGATCGTCAACCTCGAGAAGCTGACGCAGGCCGCGATGGCCGAGTTCGAGCAGGCGGTGCGCGACGTGCCGGAGATCCTCGACTGCTTCTACGTCGCCGGCACCAACGACTACCTGCTGCGCTTCACCTATTGCGATGCGGGCGACCTGGAGCGCTTCCACACCGAGGTGCTGGAGCGGCTGCCGGGGGTGGTGCGCTCGAACTCGATGCTGGTGTTGCGGACGGTGAAGAAGACGACGGCGCTGGCGGTTTGATGCCAACCGGGGAGTGGAACTTCCAAACCCCGCCTGTTACCTAGGCTGAGTGCTGCATGGCCGGTTCGAGGCCATCTCGGAGTCGGTGATGCGTCGTTTTCTCAAAGGAGTCGCATTCATGAACCCTTACCCAACCAATCCTTCCCGCAAGGGTCTTCCCGGCAGCCGCGGTGTTAGTAATGCAGGCTCTGCTCCCGTAGACGTCAACGCTTTGGGGCAGTCTTTGAAAGATAATAGAAAATCGGCGGATGCGAATTTGAATGGGACTGTCTTTAATAATTCGACCACTTCGGCGCAGCCTCCCCAGCGCCCTGGTCTTCCTGGCAACAAGAAGTCGACTGATGCTCGGGATCTTTTCAATCGTCCTCCGGGGAGCAGAGGAATCCCTGGTTCGAGAACCTTGTCCCAAAAATCCAGGAAATTTTGCCGGTCGAAACTCAAGAAATTTCACCGCCGAAACCTCAGGGGCCGCAGTCCGGCGAGAGCAAATGGGCTGGGCCGGGAACAGTCTTCGTCACTTCTAATAATTTCAATACAAGGCTTAAAGATGTCACCGAGGGTAGTGAATGCAAGGACATGCATGAAAACTACATGACCGCCATGAAGGATATCATCAAATCGGCGGGCAATAATCCCACCATTGCAATTGGTGTGAAGCTTCAAAAATCTGGTGCTGGCCATGGTTCAAATCCTGACGGCACTGAGTTGAGTCCTTCATACCTTGCTGCGACCAGTGCAGTGAAAAATATCATCAACAGCCACATTCCAGATACATGCGCCAGGTTGATCGTTGTATTCTCCAGTAATTGCCTTCAACTGGATCAACAGCATGCAATTGAGGCTGCCGCCAAGAATGGAAGCAGGGGCAGGGTGGTGGACATATTATATCTCCAGGAATACAAGGATGTTGCGATCCTTGGTAAAATTGGATTCAAAAGCGGCGAAATTTATGTCAAGGCTACATTCCAGAAACTTGGTGAAATCTCATTGAAAGCGGAAGACATGTGTTCGGTGGTTGCCGGGAATCCCACGGAAAACTGGGCTGCCGAGTTTTTCAAAGAAAGCCATCCGACCTACTGAATCGGTCAGGTGCAAAGTCGCCGGTCAGCGGTGCACAGGCTTCGCCAACCGTCCGCACAGGTAGGTCCACACGAAGCTCGCCGCCGCATAGCTGGTGATTTCCGCGTGGTCGTACGGCGGCGACACCTCCACGCAATCCATCCCGACGAAGGGCAGGTCGGCCAGTTCTTCCAGCACCGTCAGCACCTGCGTGGTCGTCATGCCGCCGGGCTCGGGCGTGCCGGTGCCGGGCGCGAAGGCCGGGTCGAGGCAGTCGATGTCCAGGCTCAGGTAGACGGGCGGATTGCCGTGACGCGACAGCCGGTTGCGGATCGCCGACAGCACCGGCTGCATCTGCACCGCGCCGTCGAGGCCGCGCAGTTCGCGGGCGGTGAAGATCTGCCCGCCCTGGTCGCGCACGTACTCGCGGGCCTCGCGCTGGCCGGCCGAGCGGATGCCCAGTTGCGTGAAGCACTCCTTGATCACCAGGCCTTCGTTGATCGCTTCGTAGACCCACGTGCCGTGGCCGCTCGGCTCGCCGAAGTGATCGGCCCAGGTGTCGCAGTGCGCATCGAAATGGATCACCGCCAGCGGCTTGCCCAGCCACTCGACATAGCTGCGCAGCAAGGGCAGCGTGATCGAGTGGTCGCCGCCCAGCCAGGCCATGTGGTGCGCGCGGATCAGCGGCGCCACCTGCGGGCCCATCGCCGCGCGCATGCGCTCGAGGCTGGTGTTCGGCAGCAGCAGGTCGCCGGCATCGCCGAGGCGGCCTTCGGGCGTGGTGTCGAAGAACGGGTGGATGCCGTCGCACAGCATGTGGCTCGCCTCGCGGATCGCGCGCGGGCCGAAGCGCGCGCCGGGGCGGTTCGTCACCGCGCCGTCCCAGGCGATGCCGGCCACCGCGAAGGGCGTGTCGGCCGACGCCACGGGCGCCTTCAGGAAGGCGTTGTTCGACAGGAAGGCGAAGCTGCTCATCCTGCGATTTTGCGGTCTTCGCTGGGGTCTTCCCTGCGGTTTTATTTCCGCGGCTTGCTGCCCCGGCGCAGGGCCTCGATCTGCGCCAGCCGGCTGCGGCAGTCGCCCGCCACCGTCGGGCACAGGTCCTGGTCGCTCAGCTTGAAGCGCTTGCGCAGCGGGTCCACGCGGGCCAGGTAGGCCTGCGCGCAGACGTCCGAATGCAAGGTGGCGATGCGCGCGGCCGACACGCAACCCACCAGCCCCAGGTAGGCGGTGCCGAGCTGCTCCACCGGTTTGCCCGCGGTGCTCAGCAGGCGCGCATCGACGCACGCCGAGAACTCGTCGGTGTCGTGGTGCATCTCGTGCAGGCAGGCCTGGGAGGTCTGCTGCACGGCCTCGTTCAGGGCGCGCCGTTGCGCCGCGTCGAGCGCCCAGGCCGGCAGCGCCTGCAGGCCGCACAGCAGGCCGGCGACGGTCCCGGCCGTTGCCCGGGCAAGGGTCGAACGACGCCGCATCAGTTGAGGCGCGTGATGCGCGGCGTCGTGGGGGCGACCGGCGACTTCTCGCGGAAGTAGGCAATCATCGCGTCGAGGTCGATCACCTTGGAATCCACCACGTTGGTTCCCTGCTTCGCGAGGACGTTGAAGTTGTCCCCGCCACTGCCCAGGCCGAGGAAGTTGTTGGTGCTGACCGTGTAGGTCCTGGTGAGGTCCAGCGCCACGCCGTTGACCTTGACCGACGACACCACCACCCGGTGACCGGTGCCCGCGGCCGCGCAGTCGGTCGGGTTGGCGCCGGTGGTCCAGGCGTTCACGCTGTTGTCGTAGCTGTAGGTCAGGCCGCCGGAGACCTGCAGCAGGCGCCCGTACTGCAGCGTCGCGGGGTTGAACTTGGCAGTGCAGTTCGGCGCCTCCCACTGCTGCTCGAGCAGGCGGATCACCTGCGCGCCGGTGACGGTGACCTTGACCACCGTGTTGGCGAACGGTGCGACCGTGTTCACCTGGGCGTAGGTCACCGGGCAGGGCGTGCTCGCGCCGGCAGCGCAGGTCAGGTCGGCGCGCACGCCGCCCGGGTTGACCACCGCGAAGTCGGCGCCGTTGGGCGTGCCGTACAGGTAGGCATCGGCCATCACCGAACCCATCACCCCCTCGGCGGACTCGTCGCGGTTGGTGGTGCCGGTGAACAGCGCCCGCATCAGGTTGCCGCCGATCGTGCCGACCTGCTTCTGCGCCAGCGTGTTGGAGACGGCGACGTATTTGTCCACCAGCGCCGCGATGTCCGCATCCTTGGCGAAGGTGGCGAAGGCCGCGGGCACCGTCACGCCGGCATTGTTGTCGGCCTGGATGATGGGCACCGTGGCGGCATCGATCGAGGTCACGCCGGTCTTGAGCTTGATGCCCAGGTTGATGTCGGTGACCGCGCCGCCGTAGAAGCCGGTCTGCGTGACCACGTAGCGCTTGCCACTGGCCTTGCCGGTGTAGTTGCAGACGTATTCCTGGTGGCTGTGGCCGCTGACGACCACGTCGATGTCGCTGCTGAGCTTGTCGAGGATGCCGCCCAGGTCGCCGAAGCTGACCGGGCAGCTGGTGTCGTTGACCGTCGTCGCGGTCGACACGCCGCCCTGGTGGATCAGCACCACCACGGCCTGCACGCCGGCGGCCTTCAGCGATTTCGCCTGGCTGTTGATGGTGGCCGACTCTTCCAGGAAGCTCAGGCCGCTGATGCCGGTGCCGGCGACCAGTTCGGTGGTGCCCTTGAGCGTCAGGCCGATGAAGCCCACTGCCACCGGGCCGAAGCGCTTGATGGCCGTGGCCGGCAGCAGCGGCACGCTGCTCGCTTGGTCGACCACGTTGGCGGCCAGGTACTTGTACTTCGCGCCGCTGAAGCTGCCGCCGCTGGCGGACCAGGTGCCGGTGGCGGCGTCCATGAAGCAGGTGTCGGCCCCCACGGTGCCCTGGGCGCCGGAGACCGGGAAGCAACCGCCATTCTGCTTGCGCAGCAACTCGGCCCGGCCGTAGTCGAACTCGTGGTTGCCGACCGAGGTGATCTCGAGCCCGATGCGGTTGAGCACGTCCACCGAGGCTTCGTCGTGCGTCGCCGACGAGACGAAGGGCGAGGCGCCCGTCATGTCGCCTGCGCCCACCACCACGCTGTTGGGGCCCTTGGCGCGCAGCGCCTTGATGGCGGTGGCCACGTAGGCCGCACCGCCCACGTTGACCTTGGTGCCCGCGGCATTGGCCGGGTCGGGCAGGGTCACCGTGCCGCCATTGGTGGCGGCCGGCGCGGTGATGGCGCCATGGAAGTCGTTCATCGCCACCAGCTTGATGCTGAAGGTCTTGGCGGCGAGTGCGTCGAGGAGCTGGTCGTGCTCGTTGCCGGGCGTGCCACCCGAGGCGGCGACCAGCGCGCCGGCCAGGAAGTCGCTCACCGAGGCGGGAATGGCGACCCCGTTGGCCGCCAGCTCGCCCTTGACCGCGGCCTGGGCGGCAGCGACATCGGCGGCACCGAGCTTCGCGCCCGCGGCCGTATCGAAGCCCGCGAACCAGGCCACGGTGTCGGCCGAGAACTTGCCCACCACGGCTTCCGTCAGCGGCGTGATGTTGGCGGTGGCGGTGCTGCCGCTGCCCGTGGCCAGCGAGTGCAGCTTGCCGAGCGCGCCGGCATCGGCCTCCAGCACGCAGGGCAGCTTGCCGTTGAAGGCGGCGGAATAGCCGCCATCGGCGCGGGTGGTGGCACTGCCTTGGCTGCCGTCGGCGCAGCGCACGGCGATCTGGGCATTCGCCAGCGCGCTGCCGGTGGCCGCGGTGCCGGAGAGGGTCAGCGAGGCGGCCGGCTCGCCGGAAGGCGACCCATCATCGCCACCACAGGCACTCAGGCCTGCACACACCGAGGCCAGCAGACACAGCCGCAGGCGGCTTGAAAAACGACGGTACGACACGGGCAGGCCCTCCTTGAAAGTTCGCGATCATGGCTGCGCAGCATGGCGCGCAGGTGACAGAAGAAGCGCACCTCGCAAGATGCGCGCCTCGCGTTTCAGCTTTCCGCATCAAGAAAACATCATTTCGCATTGTGGTAATTCAATGCCACCGTGGCACGCTCATTCTTCCAGATGGAAGAAGTTGATTTCGCATCCAGAAATCATCAGATCAAGTCATTGATTTCATTGAATATTATTTTTAGTCTTATATAAGACACAAGTCTTCCGAAAGAGACGGCCGGCTCCTATTCTTGAAGCCATCAAGTCCTCGTTTTTCCACACCGTCACTTCCGGAGACCGACATGAGCCAACCGACCCGTGAGCAACAGATCGCAGCCCTCGAAAAAGACTGGGCCGAGAACCCGCGCTGGAAGGGCATCAAGCGTGGCTACAGCGCCGCCGATGTCGTGCGGCTGCGCGGCTCGCTGCAGATCGAGCACACGCTCGCCAAGCGCGGTGCCGAGAAGCTGTGGAACCTGGTCAACACCGAGCCCTTCGTCAACTCGCTCGGCGCGCTGACCGGCAACCAGGCGATGCAGCAGGTGAAGGCCGGGCTGAAGGCGGTCTACCTGAGCGGCTGGCAGGTGGCGGGCGACGCCAACCTGGCCGGCGAGATGTACCCCGACCAGTCGCTGTACCCGGCGAACTCGGTGCCGATGGTGGTGCGCCGCATCAACAACACCTTCCAGCGTGCCGACCAGATCCAGTGGTCCGAGGGCAAGGGCCCGGGCGACGCCGACTACCGCGACTACTTCGCGCCGATCGTGGCCGATGCCGAAGCCGGCTTCGGCGGCGTGCTGAATGCCTTCGAGCTGATGAAGTCGATGATCGAGGCGGGCGCCGCCGGCGTGCACTTCGAGGACCAGCTCGCCTCCGTCAAGAAGTGCGGCCACATGGGCGGCAAGGTGCTGGTGCCGACGCGCGAAGCGGTGGCCAAGCTGGTGGCGGCGCGCCTCGCGGCCGACGTGATGGGCACGCCCACCGTGCTGCTGGCCCGCACCGATGCCGAGGCGGCCGACCTGGTGACCAGCGACGTCGACGACAACGACAAGCCGTTCACCACCGGCGAGCGCACCATCGAAGGCTTCTACCGCACCTGCAACGGGCTCGAGCAATCCATCAGCCGCGGCCTGGCCTATGCCGAGTACGCCGACATGATCTGGTGCGAGACCGGCAAGCCCGACCTGGCGTTCGCGAAGGCGTTCGCCGATGCGATCCACAAGAAGTTCCCGGGCAAGCTGCTGGCCTACAACTGTTCGCCGAGCTTCAACTGGAAGAAGAACCTGGACGACGCGACGATCGCGAAGTTCCAGCGCGAGCTCGGCGCGATGGGCTACAAGTTCCAGTTCATCACGCTGGCCGGTTTCCACAGCCTGAACTACTCGATGTTCAACCTGGCCTACGGCTATGCGCGCAACAACATGAGCGCCTTCGTCGAGCTGCAGGAGGCCGAGTTCGCCGCGGCCGAGAAGGGCTTCACCGCGGTGAAGCACCAGCGCGAGGTCGGCACCGGGTACTTCGATGCGGTGACGACGACGATCGAGCGCGATGCGTCGACGGCGGCGCTGAAGGGCTCGACCGAGGACGAGCAGTTCTTCGACGCGAAAGAACACGCCTGAGCCGCTACATCGACGCCGCGAGCATCTCGCGGTAGTCCTCCCGCGTCGCCAGGCGCGGGTTCGTCTTGTGGCAGTGGTCGACCATTGCGCCGTCGATCACGCGCTCGAACAGGTCTTCGGTGACGCCGAGGGCCGCGAGCCCGGGCGCCAGGCCGATCCGCGCGTTCATTGCGCGGATCGCCTCGGCCACCTCGGTGCCCTTCGAATCGCACGAACCGATGCCCATCGCGTGCGCCATGCGCGCGAGCCGCCGTTCGCGCACGATCGATTCGGCGCTTGCGTTGAAGCGCACCACCGCCGGCAGGAACATCGCGTTCAGCGTGCCGTGGTGCAGCTTCGGGTTCACGCCGCCCAGGCTGTGGCTCAGCGAATGCACGCAGCCCAATCCCTTCTGGAACGCCATCGCGCCCTGCATGCTCGCGCTCATCATGTTCCAGCGCGCCTCGCGGTCCTGCCCGTCGCGCACGGCCCGCTCGATGTGGGCCCAGCCGCGCTCCAGCCCGTCGAGCGCGATGCCGTCGGCCGGCGGGTTCACCGCAGGCGCCATGAAGGTCTCCAGGCAATGCGCGATCGCGTCCATGCCGGTCGCGGCCGTCAGCAGCGGCGGCAGGCCCAGCGTCAGCGCCGGGTCGCAGATGGCGGCGCGCGGCATCAGGTTCCAGTTGTGGAAACCGAGCTTGCGGCCGTCGTCGACGATCACGATCGCGCCGCGCGCGACCTCGCTGCCGGTACCCGCCGTGGTCGGCACCGCGATCACCGGCGCGACGCGGTCGGTGATCTTCGTGCTGCCGCCTTCGATGGTGGCGTAGGTCTTCATCGGGCCGTCGTGCGTCGCGGCGATCGCGACGCCCTTGGCCAGGTCGATGCTCGAGCCGCCGCCGACCGCGATCAGCCCGTCGCAGCCGTGCTCGCGCCAGGCCTGCACCGCGGAGCGCACCGCCGCCTCGGTCGGGTTGAACGGCGTGCCGTCGAACACCGCGTGCGGCAGGTCGCCCAGTGCGGCCAGCGCTTGATGGAGGACTCCGGCCGCGCGCACCCCGGCATCGGTGACGACCAGCGGCTTGCGGATGCCGATGCGCTCGCATTCGGCCGGCAGCAGCTTCACCGCGCCGAAGTCGAGCTGGATCTGCGTGAGGTAATAGATGAAGGCCATRGCGGTGCGGGGCGTTGCGCAATGTTGCGATGGGATCGGCCAGTATGCTCTGGCACACTCGCCCCCCGTGAGCTCGCATCCCCTGACCCCCGCGATGAGCAGCCTGCTGTATCGCATCGGCCGCGCCAAGCGCCCCCCGTTCCACACCATGCCGGTCGCGCAGGCCCGCGAGGTCTACACCGCAGCCGCCGAGACCATCGACCCGCCGCGCGCATCGCTCGCGCGGGTCGAGGACTTCACGCTGCCGGCGAGCGACGGCACGCCGTTGCGGGCCCGGCTCTACGCGCCGTCGGCCGGCCGGCTGCCGCTGATGATGTACCTGCACGGCGGCGGCTTCACGATCGGCAACCTGGAAACCCACGACAGCCTGTGCCGCCAGTTCGCGCTGCGCAGCGGCACCGCGGTGGTCGCGCTCGACTACCGGCTCGCGCCGGAACATCGCTTCCCGACCGCGGTGAACGACGCCTGGTCCGCGCTGGGCTGGCTCGCCGCACGCGCCGAGACGATGGGGCTCGACGCCCGCCGCATGGCCATCGGCGGCGACAGCGCCGGCGGCACGCTGGCCGCAGTCAGCGCGATCCACGCGCGCGACATCGGCCTGCCGCTCGCGCTGCAGGTGCTGATCACGCCCGGCACGACGGCGTACGCCGACACGCCGTCGCACCGCGAGTTCGCCGAAGGCTTCCTGCTCGATGCGCGCGGCATCGAGTGGTTCTTCGGCCACTACATCGATCATGCCGACCGCGGCGACTGGCGCTTCGCGCCGCTGAACGCCCCCGACCTCGACGGCGTCGCGCCGGCCTGCGTGGTGCTGGCCGAATGCGATCCGCTGGTCGACGAGGGCGTGGCCTATGCCGACCGGCTGCGCGCCGCCGGCGTCGCCGTCGAGCTGGAGCTGTACCGCGGCGTCACGCACGATTTCATCAAGATGGCGCGCGAGCTCGACGAAGCCGTCGCCGCGCAGGACGCCATCGCCGCCGCACTGAAGAAGGCCTTGCTGTCATGAAACGCACCGATTTCCGATTCCTCGAGCGGCTGCGCGTGCGCTGGGCCGAGGTCGACCTGCAGCAGATCGTCTTCAACGGCCACTACCTGATGTACTTCGATACCGCGGTCGCCGGCTACTGGCGGGCGCTCGCGATGCCGTACGCGTCGACGATGCACTATCTCGGCGGCGACCTGTTCGTGCGCAAGTCCACGCTCGAGTACGAAGGCTCGGCGCGCTACGACGACGTGCTCGACATCGGCGTGCGCTGCGGGCGCATCGGCACCTCGTCGATGGTGTTCAGCGCGGCCGCTTTCCGGCAGGACCAGCTGCTGGTCCGCGCCGAGCTGGTCTACGTGTTCGCCGATCCGGTCGCGCACAGCTCGAAGCCGGTGCCGCAGGAGCTGCGCGAGCTGCTGCAGGATTTCGAGGCCGGCAAGCCGATGGTGGAGGTGCGCGTCGGCTCCTGGGCCGAGCTCGGCCGCGATGCGCAGCGCATCCGCACCGAGGTGTTCGTCGAGGAGCAGAAGATCCCGCCGGAGCGCGAATGGGACGACGCCGATGCCGATTGCATCCACGCCGTCGCGTACAACCATTTCGGCGCGGCGCTCGCCACCGGCCGGCTGCTGGAGCACGTGCCCGGCGTCGCGAAGATCGGCCGCATGGCGGTGACGCAGGCGATGCGCGGCAGCGGCGTCGGCCGGGCGGTGCTCGATGCGCTGATGAAGGCGGCGCGCGAGCAGGGCT
>NZ_JBFUGN010000130.1:0-10066 GCF_056402895.1 Rhizobacter sp. P3_B12
TGGTACTACCGCGTCGTCGCAGTCAACGCCGCCGGCACGCCGTCGCTGCCGACGAACCAGGTTCAGGCGCTGTCCGACAGCACCGCGCCGAAGGCCGTCTCCATCGTCTACACCCCGCTCGGCAAGGTCGATGCCGCCACCGGCCGCATCGGCCAGGGCCGCGTCAACCTGGTGGTCACCGTCACCGAGGCCTTGCAGGCCACGCCGTACCTGTCGATCGTGCCGCAGGGCGGCACGCCGCTGCCGGTGGAACTGGCGAAGACCGGCGACAAGACCTACGCCGGCAGCATCGTCGTCGACGCGAACACCGCGTCGGGCGTCGCCAACGCGCTGTTCTCGGCGCGCGACCTGGTCGGCAACCGCGGCACCGACGTCGATGCCGGCGCGACGCTGCGCATCGACACCGAAGGCCCGGCGCTGTCAGGCATCGTGCTGACGCCGTCGTCGCCGATCAAGAACGACGGCGCCCCGGTGCTGCAGGCCAGCTTCAGCTTCAGCAAGGCGCCGAAGAACGGCGCGACCCCGCAAGTGAGCTATCTGCTGTCGGGCCCAGTGCGCTCGCCGATCGCGGTGGGTGCGCTGACGCAGCTCAACGCGACCACCTGGCAGGCCGCCTTCACGCTGCCGTCCGACGGCGGCCAGGCTGGGCCGGAGACGCTGGTCTTCAGCAGCCAGGCGATCGACGACCTCGACAACGTGTCGAACAAGGTCACGGCCTTCAACCGCTTCCAGGTCTACCAGGGCAACCTGCCGCCGCTGAACGTGCCCTTCGGCTTCACGGCCAAGGCGCAGCCGGGTGGCAAGGTCAAGCTGAACTGGCAGGCGGTCGATGGCGCGGCCAGCTACCAGCTGTACCGCCAGGGCCCGGGCCAGGCCGAACTGCAGCCGCTGGTGCGTGCCGGCGGGGTCGACCTCATCGACCAGACACCGCAGGACGGCACGTACCGCTACGCCGTGGCTTCGGTGCGCCAGTCCAACGGCCAGGAGTCGGTGTCGGGCCAGAGCGCCGCCGTCGACGTGGTGACCAGCGCGACCGCGCCGGGCGCGCCGCAGAACCTGGCGCTGCAGCTCACCGGCCAGGGCATCTACGCCAGCTGGCAGCCGCCGCTTGCGAGCACGGTGGACTACTACAACCTGTACCGCGCCTCGGGCACCAGCATCGGCAGCATCGAGGGCCTGGTGCCGCTGAAGACGCGCATCAAGAACCCGGTGACCTACGACACCAGCCCGTCGCCGTCGCAAGGTGCCTATGTCGTGACCGCGGTCGACGCGGCCGGCAACGAATCGGCGATCTCGAACTCGGCCTACCTGAACGCCAGCCTGCTGCCGGTGCGCGACCTGAAGGTCGAGCAACTGGGCAACGAGCTGCCGGTGCTGAGCTGGAACGCGCCGAACGGCAGCGTCGCCGGCTACCACGTGTACGTGGGCCCGGATGCGAGCCGCGTGCGCCTGACGAGCAGCCCGACCACCGCCACGCGCTTCACCGACACCGGCTACACCAGCGGCGAGCGTCGCTACACCGTGGCCACGGTCGATGCCAACGGCGTCGAGCTGCCGCGCGTCGTGCTGCTGCCGGCCGTCACGGCGCAGGTGGCTGGCGGGCTGCCGGTCAAGCGCGGTGTGATGAACAAGCTGCAGGTGCAGGTGGCCAACACCTCGGCCGGCGTGCTGGCGGGCGTGCGTGCCGTGGTGCGCGTGCCGGTCAACAAGGACTCGACACAGTTCAAGGACCACAAGTCCGAGCTGTTCTCGCTGGCCGCCAACGAGACGCGCCTGGTGCCGGTGATCGTCGGCGGCTATGGCGACATGCCGTCTCTGGCAGCCGGCCAGGTGGGCGTCGAGATCGCGCCGGAGGACGGCGAGGTGGTCAAGCTGAGCCGCAACGAGAGCCTGGACGTCATCGATGGCAGCCTGGTGGTCGGCATGGCGACCGAGGAGTTCACGCGCGGCGGCACCGGCAAGCTGCGCCTGACGATCGAGAACACCAGCGAGGTCGACATCGAGCTGCTGACCGCCACCAACGGCGGCAACAACGACTCGTCCGAGCTGCGCTTCAAGATCGTCGACGGCGACGGCAACGTGCTGGCGACGCAGGCCTACAAGCAGGCGCTGGGCGCCAACGTGCTGACGCTGACCAGCGGCCTGACGGTGGCGCGCATCGCGGCGGGCTCGAGCTACACCTCGGACAGCTTCAGCCTGAACGTGCCGGGCGGCAGCCCGAACAACATCGCGGTGCGGCTGGAGGTCGACAAGCTGCGCTACCACACCGGCCAGGAAGACGAAGTCAGCATCGCCGGCCGCGGCACCGAGAAGGGTGTGTCGCTGCTCGACACCGCCTACTACGGCGAGGTGAGCGACGTCAGCCCGATCAGCTCGTTCGGCGACCAGGACATCACCATCACCGGCCGCGCGCTCGACCGCCGCGGCAACGTGCCGCTGCCCAACACGCGCCTGAAGCTGGTGCTGAACCAGCAAGGCTTCGAGCGGGTGTTCAGCGTGCTGACCGATGGCAGCGGGCAGTTCGCCTACGTCTTCAAGCCGACGCTGACCGACTCCGGGCTGTACAAGGTGTCGGCGGTGCATCCGGAGATCACCGACCGGCCGGAGCAGAAGGCCTTCACGATCAACCGCGTGACGGTCGGCCCGACGCCGTACAAGCTGGACGTGCCGCGCGGCTATGCCTTCAGCATCCCGTTCTTCGCGCAGGCCGGGCCGGGCACCTCGGCGGCCAACCTGCGGCTGACGCTCGATGCGGCGAGCCAGCCGACCGGCCAGCTGCCGGCGGGCATCACGGTGCAGCTGCCGTCGCCGGTGACGCTGGCCGAACGCCAGCGTCTGAACGTGCCGGTGAGCTTCGTTGCCAACAACGACGCGCAGCCGAGCGGTTCGCTGATCTTCAACGTGGTCAGCGACGAGCACCCGCTGTCGTCGATCGGCCAGGTGACGGTGAACTACACGCTGTCCGAGGCCAAGCCCTTCCTGACCGCGAGCCCGAGCTTCGTCGAGACCGGGCTGGCGCAGGGCGGCAGCGAGACCGAATCGGTGCTGGTCGAGAACAAGGGCCTGCAGGAGGCGCTGAACCTGCGCTTCACGCTCACCAGGCCCGATGGCTCGGCGGCACCGGGCTGGGTGTCGATCGCCAGCCGCGCCGACGGCACGATGGCGGTGGGCGACAAGCGCTCGGTCGACATCGCGTTCACGCCGCCGGCCACGCTGGCCGAGGGCGTGTACGAGTTCCGGCTGAACGTGCAGGGCGACAACGTCGCGACGCAATCGCTGAACGTCTATGCCAGCGTCACGCAGAGCGGGCAGGGCAACGTGCTGTTCAAGGCGGCCGACCTCTACACCGCCACCGTCGACAAGCAGGGCCACCTGATCCCGGGCCTGGCGGGCGCGCGCATCACGGTGCAGAACGAGGACGTGGTGACGGTCACGCAGGAGCTGCTGACCGATGCGGTCGGCGAGGCGCTGTTCCAGAACCTGCCGGCGGGCCGCTACAAGTTCCGCGCGACGGCGGCCAACCACCAGGAGATCGGCGGGCGGTTGATCGTCAAGCCGGGCATCACGTTCAACCAGTCGGTCTTCCTCGACTACAACCTGATCACGGTCGAGTGGAGCGTGCGCGAGATCACCATCCAGGACCGCTACGACATCACGCTGAACGCGACCTTCGAGACCGATGTTCCGGYCGCGGTGGTGGTGCTGCAGCCGGCCAGCGTGAACCTGCCGAAGATGAACGCTGGCGACGTGTACTACGGCGAGCTGAGCCTGACCAACTTCGGGCTGGTGCGCGCCGACAGCGTGGTGCGCACCTTGCCGGCCAGCGACGCCTTCTTCCGCTACGAGTTCCTGGTCGACGTGCCGACCTCGCTCGAGGCCAAGCAGCGCGTGACCATCCCGTACCGCGTGGTGGCGCTGCAGCCGCTGGACCAGGCGGCGAGCAGCGGCACGGCCAGCGGCGGAGGGTGCTACAGCTACAGCACGCAGTTCTCGGTGGCGTGCAAGTTCCAGTGCGCCAACGGGCAGCAATCCAGCTGCGGCTCCGCGATGTCGTGGTTCTCGGTCAGCAACAGCTCGTGCCCGGCCGGTGGCGGTGGGGGTGGGGGCGGCGGTGGTGGTGGCGGCGGGGGCGGCGGAGGGGGTGGCGGCGGCTGGGGTGGCGCCGGAGCCAGCACGCCGATCAAGATGAAGGGCAAGAAGTGCGTGTTTGTTCCCAAGGGAGGGACGCAGCAATGCAACGGATGACGGGCAGTCGCATGAACCACCATGCATCGGGTGCAGGGATGTGGGGGTCATTCGCAGCGTTGTGCCGGTGGCTGGCACGCAGCAGTGGCGGCGCAGCCATGGTGCTGCTGCTCGTCGGTGGCGCCGGTGCGGCCAAGGCCGAAGACTCCACGAATGGGCTGATCGTCACGGCGCCCAATGGCTACGCCAACCTCAGTGTCGAGGATCTGCAGGTGCGCAGCACCGTCGGATCGGTGCGCTGGGTGCGATCCTGGAACGGCCAGGAGTGGAAATTCAATCCCCAGTGGGAAAGCCTGTCGCAGAGCTGGAACAACCTGACCGGCAGCCAGACCCAGGACTCCAGCCCCAATCTTTCCTCCGGCAGCAGCGGCGCCTCGGGAGTGGTCCTCGACACGCCGGCACCGCGCGGGACCGTCAGCATGAGTGGCGGCGGTGGGGACGGCTGTTGGGTCTGGGTGGACGAGGACTGGCAGCCGACGTATGCGGCGATCGAGGTCAGCACGGGTCTTCGCGACGCGGGTCCGATGATCCCGCTGCGCAGCACGCCGTTCAACCGCGTGATGGGTGACGCGAGCAGCGACTACGCCGCTGCGGTGCGCGTGAGTGTGGACTTTGCCAGCCTGTGCGCGGGCAGCAGCGCTGCCAGCGGCGCCGTGTCGATGGAGGGCGTGCGGCGGATCAACGAACTGCATCTAGGCGAGAACGGTCGCTACGCCTTCAACAACCGCACGGTGCTCGAGAAGCGGGCCGTCCTTCAGCAGGCACCCGCCTCGGTGGGCGCCCTGGCCAGTGGTCGTATCGCACTGGCGGCTGTCTCCAACGACAAGGGCTTCCGCTGGATCGACCGCTCCGGTGCATGGATCGACTACAACACGCAAGGCCAGGTGGTGGCCTACGGCGACCGCAACAACAACACCGTCTGGCTGGTGCGCGACGCCGGCGGCACGCTGCGGGGCGTGGTCGACGCCAATGGGCGGGTGCTGTTCACGCTGCACTACACCGGTCAGCTGGTCACCGAGTTGCGCGACTATCCGATCGCCGGCGTGGTGCAGGAACTGCCATCGCGCTCCGTCAAGTACGCCTACGACGAGCGCAACCGGCTGACGCAGGTCACTGACGTGCGGGGCAATGTCCTCAAGTACGACTACGACATCGCCAACCACGTCGTCAAGATCACGGACCAGGAAGGGCGCGTCGAGCAGCTCATCTACGCTGGCGAGGTCGTCAAGAGACGCACGGCGCCGGACGGCGGCGTCACCGACTACGAGTTCGACTACGACGACACCAACAAGCAGTTCGTCAGCAAGATCACCGGGCCGGAGACCGCCGCGGGCCGGCGCGTCGAGGACGTCACGCAGAACCGCGTCGGCCAGCTGGTGCGCCGCAGCTTCAACGGACAGACAAGCGCGGAAGCCCGCTACGACACGGGCACCCGCTCGGAGAGCGTGACCGACGCGCGGGGCTCGAGCACGCGCACCACGCGCAACGAATTCGGCCAGCCCGTCGAGGTCGTCAATCCAGACGGCAGCGTGGTCAAGTACGGCTATTCCGCACTGAACCTCACGCGAACCGAAAAGACTGACGAGGCCGGCACCAGGACGGAATACCAGCGTGATGCGCGCGGCAACCTGCTTAAGACCACGCTTGCGGCCGCGACACTCGACGAGAGCGTCATCGAGTACGAACGCAGCGCCCTGGGCCAGACGACCAAGGTCACGCGCAAGGGGCGCACCGAATCCGATGGAACCGTCACGGCCGATTCGGTCTGGTCCRCCGAGTTCGACCCGCAAGGGCAGTTGCGAAAGAACACCGATCCCGAGGGACATGTCACCAGTTTCGTGTTCGATCGGCGAGGCCACCTTGCGCAGGTGATCGACGCCCTCGGCCGCGTGATGGCGTACGAGACCGACGCCGCCGGGAATCTCGTCAGGGCCACCGATGCGGCCGGTCAGCAGTACACCTATGCCTACGACAAGGTCGGCAACCTGACGGAGCAGACCGACGCGCGAGGCAAGGCGCTGCGCATCGGCTACGACGCCATGAACCGCCCGCAGTCGGCCACCAACACCGCGGGTGGAACGGCTCGGATCGAGTACGACCTGCAGGGCCGGCCGACACGCGTCAGCGACGAGGACGGCCAAAGCATCGAACTGGAGTTCGACGCGCTGCTGCGGCTTGTCCGGGTCACCGATGGCCGCGGCAATGCGGCCGACCTGAGCTATCAGATCCCGGACGRCAGCCAAGGCGGCCGGCTGGGCAGCCTGGACCAGCCCACACAGGTCAAGCTGCCCACATTCACCAGCGACACGCGGTTCGACTTGCTGGGCCGTCCGACCAACCAGTCATTCCTGCACACCAACTCCGCCGGGCCGGAGCAGTCCACCGGCAGCCGCAGCTACGACAAGGGTGGACGCATCGTCAGCGAGACCGATGCTTACGGGAAGACGCGGCAGTACACCTACAACACCCTCGGCAAGTTGCTGACGGCCAAGGACGCGCTGGGAGCGACCACGCGTGCCGCCTATGACGTGCGCGGCAACCTCATCCGGCTGACCGACGCGTCCGGCAACGCGACCGTCTTCGAGTACGACCGCAACGATCGGCTGATCCGGGAAACCCTGCCGCTCGGCCAGGTCACGCGGTTCGTTCGTGATGAGGTCGGCAACGTGCGTCAGCGTGTCGATGGGCTGGGCAACACCGACGAGTACACCTACGACGGTCTTGACCGCATCACGCAGATCCTGCGCAAGGGTGCTGACGGTCGCCTGCTGCGCACGGTCGCCTACACGTGGCTGGGCAACAAGCTCGTGGCCTGGAGCGAGACCGATGCCACGCTTCCGTCCGGACAACAGGTCGTGCGCGCGAGCCTCGGCTATGACGATGGCGGCCGCAAGATCTCGGAAGCCGTGACCTACCCGACGCCCGGCGGCGGGGACTACACCCTCAGCTACGGCTACACCTACAGCGCGGCCGGCAGGAAGACCCAGCTGACCTGGGCGGACGGCACCACGATCGGCTACGGTTACAGCAGCCACGGCGAACTGGAGGAAGTGACCGTTCCGGGCGAGGGCAGCATCAGCGTCAACCAGTTCCGCTGGACGGCGCCTGCGCAGGTCACGCTGCCGGGCGGCACCGTGCAGAACAAGACGTACGACGGTCTTCTGAATCTGCAGACGAATGCCACGCGCACGCCGGGCCAGCAGACCACGCTGAGCCTGCAGAACAGCTTCGGGAAACAGCTCGAGCTCAAGCAGGTGGAGCGCACCGATGCCGACGGTGGCGCCAGCTCCACGGTGAGCCACACCTACGTCTATGACGACGAAGGCCGCCTGACCCAGGACAGCCGGGACGCGGGCGGTTCTGCGGGCAAGACCACCGAGAGTTTTGCCCTCGATGCGCTGGCGAACCGAACCGCGCACTCGGCCGTGGCCGGTGCGTGGACCTACGACGCCAACCACCGCCTCGTGCAACGCGGCGATGCCGCGCAGTATGGCTACGACGACGCCGGCAATTTGATCCGCAAGGTGCAGAGCGGGCGGGCCACGAACTACCGCTACGACAGCAGCAATCGGCTGGTCGAGGTGCGGGACGAGGCCAACCGCCTGGTCGCGCGCTACGGGTATGACGCCTTCGGCCGCCGCGTCTGGAAGGAACAATTCCGCGCGCTCGACGGAACCCCTCTCGCCCCGGCGCGGCGCAGCTACTACCTCCATGCGGACGAAGGGCTGATTGCCGAAGCGACGCAGGACATCGTGCTCGGCTCGGACGAGAGTGTGAGCGCCAGCGCGGCGCCGCAGATCCGCACGCAGTACGGACCGCGCCCCGATGCGCTCTTCGGCACCGGCCTGCTCTTCATCAAGACACGGGACAGCAACGGCGATGCCATGGTGGCGTACTACCACCATGACCACCTGAACACGCCGATCCAGGCGACGGACAAGACCGGGCGGGTTGTCTGGTCCGCAAGCTATGACGCGTTCGGCCGTGCCAGCATCACCACGCCGGCCGCCACCGTCGAGCGGCCGACCATCGAGTCGAACCTGCGGCTGGCCGGCCAGTACTTCGACGCCGAGACGGGGCTGCACTACAACCGCCATCGCTACTACGACGTCGAATCGGGGCGCTACATCCAGCGCGACCCGATCGGGTTGGATGGGGGGCTGAACCCCTACGTCTACATCGGTGGCAATCCTCTGCAACTGATCGATCCGTATGGGCTGAGCGCGCTCGGCAACGTGCTCGGAAGCGTCGGCGGCGTCGGCGGACGGATCGGCGGGGCGGTGGTTGGCGAGGCCATCTTCCCTCCGGGTGGAGGTGTCATCGGCGGCATTGCCGGCGGCTATGCCGGACGGGCCGCCGGGATGGCGCTGGGCAACTGGCTCGACTCGATACTGTTCAAGGACCCCACGCCGGCCAAGGACGACGACAAGGAGAAGGAAGAGGAGGCCGATGCCGAGGCGTCCGAAGGCGGGGCCTCGTGTCCCGCACCCGGAAGCAAGATCCCGAACGACAAGCTGACCGCACCGCCTCGAAAACGAGGTGATCCGCCCAAAGGTGATGACGGCCATTCCGTGGAACTCCATCACCGCGGACAGAAGCCCGACAGCCCGCTCGACGAAATGACGCGGACGGAGCATCGCGGCAAGGGCAACTTCGGCAAGAACCACTCCAACACGGGCCAATCGCCTTCGGAGGTCGATCATGGAAGTGCATGGGACAAGCAAAGATTCGAGTACTGGGCCAGGGAGTGGGACAGTGGTCGCTTCGAAGGGCTTTGAACGCAGGTTCGCCGACGCGCAGGGGCGATGTGCCGTCCTGGTCGAGGACGACGGGCGGGTGGCGTATGCGTACCTGCTCGATCCCGATGGGGTGGTTTGTGGGGACGTGTGGCTCTACAACCGCTGCGAGGCGCCGCTGGAACCGGAGTGGAGAAACCGCGGCCTGGCGCCTTTCGCCAACCCGGTCGGCTATGCCGTCGCCGCGCCGTTGTTCCCGTTGCCGCAGACGGGCAACGAGATCCAGGTCGAGTGGAGCGGCGACCACGCGGACGTCACGGTGGACGGGACGCGCATTGCTCGCCTGGCGCAGGGGCTTCGTCCCGGGTTCTCGATTCAAGCCCTGAAAGACGGGCCACTGGCAAAGGTATTGAAATGACACTCCGCACTGTCCTGGAACAGGTCGCATCGAAGCTCGACGGACGGCAGGCGACGCAGGCCGAACTGGCGCAACTCAAGGCGCAAGTTCCCGCGCACCTCCTGCCTGATTGGCTGGTCGCGGCGATGGCCGACTACCGGCTGATCGGAAGCTACCTCGAATTGGGGGTGCAGGCCGACGAGTCGGGGCGCGGTGTCTCCTTCGAGTGGCTGACACCCAAGAGCATCGTCGAGGAGATGCAGGATCTCGAGCCGGGATTGACCGTTGCCAGCAAGGGATTCCTTCCCATCGGCGCCTGCGAGTCCGGCTCGGGCAACCCCTACTTCCTCGATCTGCGCGGGGCCGGCGACGACCCGCCCGTGGTTCGCGTGCGTCATGACCTTGCCGGCCGCGGCGACTACCCGCAAGAGGGGTTGCAACGGGTTGCGCCGTCGCTGAGTCGCTTCTTGTCGCAGGCACTGGCCTGACCGAAAGGCAAGGACCGATGCCGCCATGAGCAACTTCTTTGACATTCCGAGCCTGGTGCGGGCCAAGCTGCGCGAAGCGCGACTGGCACGCACGGCTGCGGCCGCCATCCTCTTCTTGCCAGCCCTCTGCCACGCCGTGGACACCGGCAGCACCGCCTACCGCAGCGGCAAGGCGGCGGCCTACGTCGTCGGCGGCCTGT
>NZ_JBFUGN010000131.1:0-10047 GCF_056402895.1 Rhizobacter sp. P3_B12
GTGCCGGCGCAGGTGCGGGCGCGGGCGCAGCCACCGGCCCGATCGCGCACTTCTCCTTCTTGCCCGCGTTCGGATCCACGCCGCCGAAGGTCGCGCCGGTGCAGGCCACGGTGCCCGACAGCGTCTTCACCACCCACTTGTTCTTCACGCCGAACGACACCTGGCGGGTCGCCGTGCCGATCTTGCAGCTCTTGCCTTCGTCGGCGCACTTCGAGAAACCGGCCGGCCAGTCGATGGCGAAGGCGGGCGTGGCGGCGGCGCAGGCGATGGCGACCAGGGTCAGTCGCAGCGGGTTCATTCGGCTTGTCATGGGGAGCTCATTCGCAGTTTGAATGGGCCGCAGGCTACCGCGGGACCCCTGTGAAGAAGCGCATTCCCAATACTCTGAAACACTGCTTGCAGGCGCGAGAGGTGCATGCGCGAGCCATCGCCGAGCGATGACCGCGCCGTGACCGGGGTCCGGGAACCAGGAGGGCGCGGCCTCAGGGACTCCAGAGGACGATGCGGTGCTTGCCGGCCCGCTTGGCGACGTACATCGCCTGGTCGGCGCGGGCCGTCAGCGCGTCGGAATCGTCGCCGTGTTCCGGCCCGATCGCGACGCCGATGCTCGCGCCCACCGCGACCACCTCGCCGCGGGCCAGGTGGATCGGCAGCTCGATCGCCTGCAGCACCCGCTGCAGCACGCGTTCCACCTCGCGCGCATCCTGGATGTTGCTGAGGATCAGCGCGAACTCGTCGCCGCCGAAACGGGCGACCACGTCGTTGGTGCGGATGCAGCCGAGYAGCCGCTTCGCGACCTCGTTCAGCACGGCATCGCCGGCGTCGTGTCCGTTGGCGTCGTTGACGGCCTTGAAGCCGTCCAGGTCGAGGTAGCACACGCCGGTCATCTGCCGGCGCCGCTGCGCATCGGCCAGGATGTAGAGCAGCCGCTCGGCGAACAGCAGGCGGTTCGGCAGCCCGGTCATCGGGTCGTGCAGCGCCAGGTGGTGCGCATGCGCCTCGCTGTCCTTGAGGGCCGTGATGTCGGTCATCGACCACAGCGATTCGTCGGCCGACACCGCCGCGCCGGTCAGGTCGATCCAGATCGCATGGCCCTGCTTGTGGCGCATGCGCAGCTGCGCCCGGAAGCGGCCGCTGGCCTGCAGCATCGGGTAGGCGCGGCGGCCGATGTCGTCGAAGGAGTCGTCGTCGAGGTAGAGCAGCCGCGCCGGCGCGCCGACCAGCTCGTGCGGCTCGTAGCCGAAGATCCGGTCCAGCGCGCGGTTCTTCCAGAGCGCGACGCGATCCTTCAGCTTCACCATGCCGACGACCTCGTTGTCGAGCATCACGCTCTGCTCCTGGGCCAGCCGCGCGATCTCGCGGCGGGCGACCACCTGGCGCCGCTGCTGCACGAACAGCAGCGCGGAGAAGCCGGCGATCGTCGCGATGGCGATCGCGAGCAGCGACGCCACCTGCCCGACCTCGCGCCGCCAGCCCGACAGGAAATCGCTGGTGCCGAGCCCGACGAACACCCGGAACGACGAGCCGGGAATGCGCTGGTACGCGGTGTAGCGTTCGATGCCGTCGAGTGCGGTCGGGGTCAGGTACGAGCCGCGCTCCGGGTTGGTCGCGAGGCGGCGCGTCATCTCGCTGGAGACCACCACGGTGCCCAGGTTCTTCTCCTGCGCGCCGTCGAGCACCGAGAAACGCGCGACCAGCTTCAAGCCGCCCGAGCGCAGCGCCACGGCACCCGCGCTGGCCAGCCCGATGCGCTTGAACCGGTCGATGAAGTGCTCGCTGGGCAGGCTCGTGTAGACCACGCCGGCGAACGATCCGTCGGCGCGTCGCAGTTGGCGGGCCACGGCGATGCCCCATTTGCGGGTGATGCGGCTCTGCACCGGCTCGGAGACCACCATGCCGTCATGCGACCTCGTTTCGAGGAAGTAGTCGCGGTCGGCGATGCTGACCGTTGCAGCGCCTGCAGGCAGGCCGAAGCTGACGATGCCTTGTTCATCGGCGATGCGGATCGCATCGACCTGCGGCAGCAGCGAGCGCTGCTCGGCGAGGCTCTGCTCGATCTCGGCGCGCCCGTCGGCCTGGGTGGCATCGACGGCGCGCACGCGCAACGCCACGGTGGCCAGCGCATTGTCGAACTGCTTCAGCTCGGCGCCGAGTTCGATGGCCAGGCTGTTCGCCAGGTTCTCGGCCGATTCCCGCGCCCGCACTTCCTCGGACTCGCGGCCCGCCTGCAAGGCCACGACGGCGGCCAGCACCAGCACCAGGATCACCACGGCATTGCCTGCCACCAGGGCGAGGGCCAGGCGGCGCAGCGGCAATGCGACGAAGCGGGCGGGAAGCGACGGGTCGGTCATGGGCAGTGGGGCGGATCGTAAGGCACGCTGCCCGGTTCGCGCACGGCCCCCGCCCAGGGCCGGACGGCGCCGCTATTTCAGCGGGGTCGTGTAGTCCACCGGCAGCCAGCGGTACCCCGCGCCCGCCCGGCGCAGGTGGCCGAGGCCGGGGAACGGCAGGTGGGGGGCGCCGACCAGCGTGTTCTGCGCGGCGGCCTGCGCGAACACCTGGCGGCGCGTGGCGGCCGCGGCGGGCTCGTCGCTGTCGAACGCGATCGTGACGCGTGGGTCGTCGAGCTGCACGGCGCCGACGTGGATCAGGTCGCCGATCAGCAGCAGGCGCTGCCCCTGGCTCTCGACGGCATAGACCGTGTGCCCGGCGCTGTGCCCGCGGGCCGCGATGGCGCGGATGCCGGGCAGCAGCTCGCTGCCCGCGGCGAAGGGCTTCAGCCGGCCGGCTTCGGCATACGGATTCAGCGAGGCCATCGCGCCCTGGAAGAAGCCCTTGGCCGCGGCCGGCGCGGCGTCCATCCGCGTTGCCGAGAGCCAGTACTGCGCGTCGGCTTCGTCGAGGCGCACCGTGGCGTTCGGGAACGCGACGCCGCCCGGCGCCATCAGCCCGCCGACGTGGTCGGGGTGGGCGTGCGTCAGCAGCACCTCGTCGACCTGCTCGGGCTGGTAGCCGGCGGCCCGCAGGCTCGCGCCCAGCTTGCCGAGCGTCGGGCCGAACAGCGCGCCGGCGCCGGTGTCGACGAGCACCAGCTTGTCCCCGGTGTTGACCAGGAAGCCGATGACCGAGGTCTCGACCGGGCTCTTCACATCGGCCTTGGCGAGCCGCGAGGCCATGGTGCCGGACGGCGGGTGCAGCAGCGTGTCGGCCGGCAGGTCGACGGTGCCGTCGCTCAGCGCCGTCACTTCGAAGGCACCGAGCATCAGGCGATGGAAGCCGGGCGCCTGGGTCTTGATCATCGGGGCGGCGGCCCGCGCGGTGGACGGTGTGACGGCCGCGCCGAACGCGGCGAGCGCGATGGCGGTGGAAGCCAATGCGCCGGCAGCGGCGCGCAGGGAGAACAGGGAAGAAGACATGGGAAGCACTCTCTCGTTCAAGGAGGAAGGGATGGGGCGATCAGGCCGATGCAGCGAGGCCGAGCGCCGCGATGGCACGCTCGGCCACCTGGTGGTCCTGCTCGGCGTCGCCGCCGGAAATGCCGATGCCGCCGACCAGCTGCGTGCCGTCGAAGATCGGGCAGCCGCCGCCGACCGCGACGAAGCGCGGCCGGTGCGCGAGCTGGGCCGCCATCGGGCGCTCGAGGATCGCGGTCCACTGGCGCGTCGACACGCCGTACGAGGTGGCCGTCCAGGCCTTGTCGACCGCGATCGACGCGGTCAGGAAGCGGGCGCCGTCGTCGCGCTCGAAGGCCTTCAGCTCGCCGGTCGCATCGGTCACCGCCACCGTCACGTGGATGCCGAGCGAGCGGGCGGCGGCCTGGGCGTGGGCTATCAGCGCGGCGGCTGCCTCGCGGGTGATCGAAGCCAGCGGGCGGGTGTGGGGGGACGAGGTGGAAGAGGAAGTCATGGGCATTGCTCCGTTGAAGGGTGACCCATGATTCAATCGAAGCCTTCATCACGCAAATCGATTGAAATGATCGGCACTATCAGAGAACGCGATTTCAGGGGCGTCGACCTGAACCTGCTGGTGACGCTGCTGGTGCTGCTGCGCGAGCGCAGCGTGTCGAAGGCGGCCGCCTGCCTTCACCTCGGGCAGCCGGCGGTCAGCGGCGCGCTGGCGCGCCTGCGCGAGCTGTTCCACGACGAGCTGCTGGTGCGCGGCAGGGGCGGCATGCAGCCGACGCAGCGCGGGCTCGAGCTGCAGTCGGCGCTCGCGCCGGCGCTGGCCGAGCTGCAGGGCGTCGTCTCCGATGCCCCGGCCTTCGATCCGGCGCGCAGCGACCGCAGCTTCGTGATCGGCATGCCCGACTGGATCGACACCTGGCTGCTGCCCGGCCTGGTCGCGCGGCTGGCGGCCGAGGCGCCGCAGGCGCGCATCGCCGTCGTCGCGACCGACCGCTTCCGGATCGCCGACATGCTGCTGCAGGAACAGCTCGACCTCGCGATCGGCGCCTTCCCCGCCGGTCCGGCCTGGCAGCGCAGCCGGCCGCTCGCGACGGTGCCGTACTGCTGCGTGGCGCGGCCCGGCGTGATCGGCCCGAAGGGCACGCTGACGCTGAAGCAGTTCGCCGCGCTGCCGCACCTGATGGTGACCTACCGCGGCGCGTTCCACGGCACGGTGGATGACGCGCTCGACGCGCTCGGATTGAAGCGCCGCATCGTCTGCACCAGCCCGCGCTTCTCGTCGCTGCCGCGGGTGCTGCAGCAGGTGCCGGCGATCGCCACCGTGCCGCAGGTGCTGGCGCCCGGCTGGCAGCGCGACTTCGGGCTGGTGCGGGCGGCGGTGCCGCTGAAGCTGCCGGCCAGCCCGGTGGCGATCGTCCACCACGCGAGCCGCGACAAGGACCCGGCGCTGCGCTGGCTGTGCGGGCTGGTCGAGGCGCTGGTGGCCGACGGGGAAATGGCCTGAGGGGGTGTGAGAGCCCGCGTGCGCGCCGCGCCATGCGCACCCCTGCGACAATCCCGCGAGGAGACCCCATGACGCCGTACAAGACCCTTGAAGACGTGATCGGACAGACGCCGCTGGTGCGGCTGCAGCGCCTGCCGGGCGCCGACAACGAGCGGCGCGGCAACGTGATCCTGGCCAAGCTCGAAGGCAACAACCCGGCCGGCTCGGTGAAGGACCGGCCCGCCATCAGCATGATCCGGCGCGCCGAGGAGCGCGGCGACATCCGCCCCGGCGACACGCTGATCGAGGCGACCTCGGGCAACACCGGCATCGCGCTCGCGATGGCCGCCGCGATCCGCGGCTACCGCATGCTGCTGATCATGCCGGAGGACCTGAGCATCGAGCGCGCGCAGACCATGAAGGCCTTCGGCGCCGAGCTGATCCTCACGCCGCGCAGCGGCGGCATGGAATACGCCCGCGACCTGGCCGAGCAGATGCAGCGCGACGGCAAGGGCCGCGTGCTCGACCAGTTCGCGAACGCCGACAACCCGCGCGTGCACTACGAGACCACCGGCCCCGAGATCTGGGCCGACACCGGCGGGCGCGTCACGCACTTCATCAGCGCGATGGGCACCACCGGCACCATCACCGGCACCTCGCGCTTCCTGAAGGAGCAGAACCCGGCGGTCCGCATCATCGGTGCGCAGCCGGCCGAAGGCTCGCGCATCCCCGGCATCCGCAAGTGGCCCGAGGCCTACATGCCGAAGATCTACGACCCGAGCTGCGTCGACGAGACGGTCAGCGTCAGCCAGGACGCGGCCGAGGAGATGGCGCGCCGCCTGGCGCGCGAGGAAGGCCTGTTCGGCGGCATCTCGGCGGCCGGCGCCTGCTGGGTGGCGCTGGACATCGCCCGACGGGTCGAGAACGCGACGCTGGTGTTCGTGGTCTGCGACCGCGGCGACCGCTACCTGTCCACCGGCGTCTTCCCCGCCTGAGCCCCACCATGAACTACGACACCCGCTTCTGCCCGAACTGCGCGACCGGCCTGCAGCCGGTGACGCTCGAAGAAGACGGCGGCCCGAAGACGCGGCTGCGCTGCCCGGCCTGCGCCTGGACGCACTGGAACAACCCGACGCCGGTGCTGGCCGCGGTGATCGAGCTGGCCGACCGCGACGGGCAGTTGCTGCTGGCGCGCAATGCCGCCTGGCCCGGCAGGTACTTCGGGCTGATCACCGGCTTCATGGAGGCGGGCGAGACGCCGCAGGAGGGCATCACCCGCGAGGTGATGGAGGAAACCTCGCTGACGGTCGACCGCCTGTCGATCATCGGGGCCTACGATTTCCAGCGGATGAACCAGGTGATCATCGCGTACCACGCGGTGGCGCGCGGCGAGATCAAGTTGTCGCCGGAGCTGGTCGAGTACAAGCTCTTCACGCCGGAGGCCGTGCAATGCTGGCCGGCCGGTACCGGCTATGCGCTGGCCGACTGGCTCACCGCGCGCGGCATCACGCCGCAATGGCGCGAGCTGATGCCGCGGCCGGTGGAACCCCACTGAGAGGACACGCGATGGATGCGCAGAAAGAAGTCGACGCCCGCGGCATGAACTGCCCACTGCCGATCCTGAAGGCCAAGAAGGCGCTGGCCGACATGAGCAGCGGCGAGCTGCTGAAGGTGATCGCGACCGACCCGGGGTCGATGCGCGATTTCCAGGCGTTCGCGCGGCAGACCGGCAACGAGCTGGTCGAGCAGAAGGCGGTGAACGACGAGTTCATCCACCTGCTGCGCCGCCGCTGATCAGAATTCGAGGTTCTTCAGGTACCTGCGGAAATCCGCGCCCAGCACCGGGTGAGCCAGCGCCAACTCCACGTTGGCCTCCAGGAAGCCTTCCTTGCTGCCGCAGTCGTAGCGGCGGCCTTCGTAGCGGTAGGCGAACACCTTCTCGCGGCGCAGCAGCCCGGCGATGCCGTCGGTCAGCTGGATCTCGCCACCGACGCCGCGCGGCTGGTTCGCGATCTCGGTGAAGACGCCCGGCGTCAGGATGTAGCGCCCGGCCACGCCGAGCCGCGACGGCGCTTCTTCCGGCGCCGGCTTCTCGACGATGCGGGTGATGTCGATCAGCCGGTCGTTCACCACGCGGCCGTCGACGATGCCGTAGCGCCTGGTCTGCTCCGGCGGCACCTCCTGCACCGCCAGCATCGAGACGCGCCATTCGGCGAACTGCTCGACCATCTGCTGCAGCACCGGCTTCTGGCCCACCATCAGGTCGTCGGCCAGCAGCACCGCGAACGGCTCGTTGCCGATCAGCCGCTGCCCGCACAGCACCGCATGGCCCAGGCCCAGCGCCTGCGGCTGGCGCACGTAGACGCACTCCATGTCGTCCGGCTTCACGCTGTGCACGACATCCAGTAACTCTTGCTTACCCGCCTGTTCGAGGGCTACCTCCAACTCGAAGGTCATGTCAAAGTGGTCTTCGATGGGGCGCTTGTGCCGGCCGGTCACGAAAATCATCTCGCGGACCCCGGCGGCGTAGGCCTCCTCGACGGCGTACTGGATGAGGGGCTTGTCGACAACCGGCAGCATTTCCTTCGGCTGGGCCTTGGTCGCGGGCAGGAATCGCGTGCCGAGGCCCGCTACCGGAAAGATCGCCTTGTTGACAAACATGTGCGTGTGGCCCCTTTAAACTGTGATTTAGTCGACAAAAACCATTGTGTCACGGGCTCTTTGGAGGGCGTGTGACACCGGGGCAGAGCCTCTCGAAGCCGCATGGACTTGCTGATCATCGAACCGCTGGAAGCAGAAGTCATGCAGTGGCTCGATGCGCGCTATTCGCTGCGGCAGGCGCCGGAGCTGGCGCGCGACACCCGCGCGTTCCGCCAGGCGCTCTACAACGTGCGGGCGCTGATCCTGCCGCCCACCGTCGCGCTCGATGCGCAGGCGCTGCACTACGCGCCGGTGCTGCGCGCGGTCGGCCGGGTCAGCGCCGGCGCCGAGAACATCGACCTCGACGCCTGCGCGCGCGCCGGCATCGAGGTGGTGCGCAGCCAGACCGCCACCGCGCAGGCCGAGGCCGAGTTCATGATCGGCGCGCTGCTGTCGCTGCTGCGCCGCGTGCCGGTGGTCGGCTCCGACGGCATGCTGGTCGGCCGCGAGCTGGGCGCCTGCACCGTCGGGCTGATCGGCATGCCGCCGGCCGCGAAGGCGATGGCCCGGATGCTGAGCGGCTTCGGCTCCAAGCTCGTCGGCTACGACCCGTCGCTGCATGCGAGCGACAGCGTGTGGAACCGCTGGCATGTCGGCCCGGTGGGCCTGCGCGAGCTGCTGGAGCAGTCCGATGCCGTCTGCGTGCAGCTCAACTACTTCAGCCGCTACCACGGCCTGCTGGGCGAGCGCTTCCTGCCGTTCTGCAAGCCGAACCAAGTGATCGTCAGCATCGCGCACTCGGGCCTGTTCGACGAGAAGACGCTGGCCGACGTGCTGTCCAGCGGGCGCGTCTCGGCCGTCTGGCTCGACAGCCTGGAGCCCGGCGCGCTGGAGCCGGGCCGGCCGCTGAGCGGCATGGACACGCTGCAGATCACGCCGCGGGTGGCCAGCACCACGCGCGAATCGCGGCTGCGCAGCTCGTGGGCGGTGGCCCGGCGGATCGACGAGCTGCTCGCGATCACGCCCGGCGCACCGCGCGAGTTCAGGACGACGGACCCAGGCGTCCCGCTTGATGCCGCAACCGATCCAGCGTTGCCGTGAAGTCCGCCAGCCGCTGCTTCTCCTGATCGACCACCTCCTGCGGCGCGCGCGCGACGAAGCTCTCGCTCGACAGCTTGGCGTTGCACCTGGCGATCTCGGCCTCGACGCGCTTGATCTCCTTGGCCACGCGCTCGCGCTCGGCCGCGACGTCGATCTCGACATGCAGCGCAATCCGCGTCTCGCCCTGCACCGAGACCGGCAGCTGGGCCGTCGCCGCCGCGAACGCGGCCTCGTCGTCGAACACCTGCACGCCCGACAGCCGGATCAGTGACTGCAGCAGCGGCGCGGCCTCGCGCACGAAGTCGTTGTCGCCGATCGCGTACAGCGGCACCGGCTTGGTCACCTGCATCTCGTTGCGCAGGTTGCGCGTCGCGCCGGCCAGGCCCTTGAAGCGCTCGACCCAGGCATCGGCCTGCGGGTCGACGCGCTCCAGCTGCGCCTTCGGGTACGGTGCGGTGACGATGCTTTGCCCGGAGCCGGCCGGCTTGCGGCCGGCCAGCGGCGCGACCACGTCCCACAGCTCGGCGGTCACGAACGGCATGATCGGGTGCATCAGGCGCAGCACCGTCTCGAGCGTGCGCAGCAGCGTGCGCCGCGTCGCGCGCCTGGCCGCTTCGTCGCCGTTCTGCAGCTGCGCCTTCGCGAGCTCCAGGTACCAGTCGCAGTATTCCGTCCAGACAAACTGGTAGATGGCATTCGCGACGTTGTCGAGCCGGTAGTCGCTGAAACCCTGCTCGACCGCCGCCTCGACGCGCTGCAACTCGCCGGTGATCCAGCGGTCGACCTTCGAGAACGACAGGTAGCCGGCGAACTCGCCGCCCGGCTCGCACTGCGCCTTGGTGTGCTCGGCGAGGCCGCAGTCCTGGCCCTCGCAGTTCATCAGCACGAACTTGGTGGCGTTCCAGAGCTTGTTGCAGAAGTTGCGGTAGCCCTCGCAGCGCTTGGTGTCGAAGTTGATGTTGCGCCCGAGGCTTGCGTACGAGGCCATCGTGAAGCGCAGCGCGTCGGCGCCGTAGGCCGGCATGCCGTCGGGGAACTCCTTCTTCACGCGCGCGGCCACCTTCGGCGCGGTCTCGGGCTTGCGCAGGCCGACGGTCGATTTCTGCACCAGCGTCTCGAGGTCGCGGCCCTCGATCAGGTCGACCGGGTCGAGCACGTTCCCTTCGGACTTGCTCATCTTCTTGCCTTCGCTGTCGCGCACCATGCCGTGGATGTAGACGGTGCGGAACGGCACGCGGCCGGTGAAGTGGGTGGTCATCATGATCATGCGCGCCACCCAGAAGAAGATGATCTCGTAGCCGGTCACCAGCACGCTGGACGGCAGGAACAGGTCCATCTCCTTCGTCTTGTCGGGCCAGCCGAGCGTCGAGAACGGCACCAGGGCCGACGAGTACCAGGTGTCGAGCACGTCCTCGTCGC
>NZ_JBFUGN010000132.1:0-9998 GCF_056402895.1 Rhizobacter sp. P3_B12
ACGCCCAGGCCCTGCACCGGTGCCACCAGCGAGGCGCGGACAGCTTGCAGGTCGGTCGACGCATCGAGTGCCATGCCGGTGCCGCGCAGCGTGAACACCATGCCGACGAAGGTACCGAGCATGCCCAGCAGGACCAGCAGGCCGGCGAGGTAGGGCGCGAGGGCCGGGCCGGGGAAGCCGGCGGGCTCGCCTTCGATGCGGCGGCGCACGGCGTTCTGCAGCGACGCGGGCACGCTGTCGAGCCAGGGGCGCAGCGCGGGCAGCGGATCGGCGATGCCGGCGACGGCACGGGCCAGCGCGGTGGTGGCCTGCCGGAAGCGGTGCAGTTCGAGCGCGCCCATCAGGTAGAAGGCCGCGATGAGCGCGGTGATGGCGAGCGCCAGCGGGTGGGAGCCGAGGTAGCCGGCACCGACCCAGCCGAGGGCGGCCAGGCCGGTGGCGAACACGGCGTGAGGGAGGAATCTGGTCATGGTTGGTCAGGTGATGACCCGCGAAGGGCATCGAGCAGCCCTTCGACCGGTTGCATTCGGAGGTCCAGTTCGGCGAGGAGCACCTCGCGCATGTCCTGGCAGAAGGTGGTGCGCCAGCGCTCGGGCTGGTCTTCAGGTGCCGCGCCGCGCACGCGCTCGAAGTGCTGTTCGAGCCAGGCCGGCACCGTGGACAGCAGCGTGCGTTCGCGGGCGCCGATGACTTTCTCCATCACGGCATCGACGCCGGCCAGCCGCGCCAGCGCGGGCGAGGCGGCCGACAGCGAGGCGCGCAGCTTGCGGCGCAGCGGGGCGATGTGGGCGTCCATCGCCTGCTGCCAGCCGAGGTAGCGCTGGCGGTGCGGCGGGAAATCGTCGGTGGTCGGGTCCGGCACGGCGAGCTTGGTGACGGCGTCGCGCACGCGACGGCACTCGCGGTCGGCGGCGGTGGCTGCCGTGCGATGGGAAGACGCCTCGGCGGATGCGTCCTGCGGGCCGTCGAGCGCCGACGACAACGAGATCGCGTCGGTCCAGTCGAACCAGCGGCACAGCCCGTCGGAGAAGCTGTCCTTCAGGGCCGGGACGTGGGTATCGCCAAGCGTCGCCAGCAGGCGGATCAGGCCGGAGCCGGAAAGAGGGGTGCGGCGCGGGGAGAGCGCCAAGCTGCCAGTCAAGGTGCGAACGGAAAAACGTCGGATTTTACGGGGTGGCGGAGGCCGGGTCTGGGGGGTTGACACCGGGTTCGCGGAGGGGCCCACAGGGCTCCTCCCTCATCTCATTTGTCCACGGCGGCGCGCTTGTAGGTCAGCTGCGCCTGCCCTGTCTTCTCGTCGTACGTCCAGATCATCGACGCGTCGCCCTCGCGCACGTACACCAGCGCAAGCTGCGAACCGCGTGGCGCAAGCGTGAGCGACGGCATGCGGGCGTTCCCGCCGTCATAGAGGGTTCCGAACCCGAGCAGTTGCGCCTTCAAGGCCTTGCTGCCGAGCGGCTCGCCTTTTGCCGAGATGAACAACAGCTCGCCGTTCGAGGTCCAGCCCGCATAGCGCCTGGCTTGCGTGTCATAGCTCAATGACGTGATGTCGACGTTGTTGAGCGAGCGGTATTCCAGCCACCGGCCGCGCTTGGCGTCATACCGATAGAGGAAACCTTCTCCCCCCAGCGTGACGACCGTGACGATGTCCAGGTCCGAGTCATAGGCCACCGCAGTCGCCCAGGAGAACGCGGGAAACTGCGAAGGAAGCGGCAAGAGGGCTTTCCACCCCGATTGGGTGTCCGCCATGTGCAGCCCGGCGTCGCTCAGCGTATAGACCTGGCGCCCGGATCCCGACACGGCAATCTTGTTGTCAGCCAACAGGTTCTGTCCACGTTGGGGTCCTTTTGAAGTCCCGTCGTTGCGAAAGCTCACCTTGCGGAGGTCACGGGTGAGCAGCTCGAACGCGAAGAAGGAAGTCGGCGACGTCGGCGCCACACCTTGCAAGCTGAGATCGGCACGAACGGGGTCCAACGTGTTGATCTCATCGATCGAAGACACCTGGTACCGCCCGCGCAAGACATCGACCTTCGTCACGCCGAACCATGCATTCAGCTGCTGCAACATCTGCCGAAAGTTGATGTTGTCGGTTTCGTAGGCGTAGGGCAGCTCGGCGACGTGGACCGGAACGGGACGGTCCGCAATGACGCCGCTGCCCCCTCTCAATGACGCAAGCACGATTCCCGTGATCGTCGTGCCCGCCGACGGCTCGATGCGCCACAGGATCTTTTCATAGCTGCTCAGTACCAGCAGCACACGCTTGCCCGGCCGGTTCAGCAGCACCCGCGTGACGCCTGCCGATGGCTCGTAGCCCGAGACCACGATCAGCTCGGCATCGGCTGCCAACGTGCGCGGCGGCGCCTGTTGCAGCAGGGGAAGCTGACGATCGTTCACCGGCGACGCGGGCGCCCCGAGCGCAAGGGTGTCGACATGCTGCGTCGCGCCCGGGCGCGCGAGCGGTTGCTTGCCGTCAAGGAGCTCACCCTGGTTCGAGATCGACAGCACAGCGCCATTGGAGGTGCGGGCCTCGTAGCGCTTGCCTTGTGCGTCGTAGGCCAGCGACTTGACATCGATGCCCCTCATCGATCGGTAGTCGAGCCAGCGCCTTTGCCTGACGTCATAGCGGTAGAGGTACCCCTCTCCACCCATCGTGACCACCGAGACGATATCGAGGTCGGTGTCGTGAGCCACCCCCGTCGGCCACGAGAACGACGGGAAGCTGGTCGGCAGCGGGACGGAAGATGTCTTGCCCGAGTCCTTGCTCGTCACCATCAGGGAGTCGACTCCCGGAGTGTAGGTGTCGCGCGTCGCGCCGGACGGCATGCCTGGGGCGGCGGCGGTCGGACTCCGCGGCGTTCGCGCCTCCCCCAATGGCAACGCGCGACTCCGGCTCTCGCCCTCACAGGCCGTCGAGCGGTACTCGACACGGCCATTCGAATCGACACACCGATTGACCTGCGCATGAACCGCGGGACACGCCAGGCACACGAGTGCAGCCAGTGCGGTGACACGCCGCACGCGGCGGGCTGAGTTGACCAAGATGAATCCTCCCTCACCGTGTGAATCTATCGACGGCCGACTGCAGATGGCCGCCTCTCCGCGGCGTCCAAAAGCTACCCCGGGCCTACGCCGACAAGGGTGGTTTCGCTCACACGTCGATATTCGCCGCCCTCAACGCATTCGTCTCGATGAACTCCCGCCGCGGCTCCACCTCGTCGCCCATCAGCATCGTGAACACCCGATCGGCCTCGATCGCGTCGTCGATCTGCACGCGCAGCAGGCGCCGCACGGTCGGGTCCATCGTGGTCTCCCACAGCTGCGCCGGGTTCATCTCGCCCAGCCCCTTGTAGCGCTGGCGGCCCACCGCCGACTCCGCCTGCTGGATCAGCCAGGCCATCGCCTGGCGGAAGTCGCCGACCTTGGCTTCCTTCTGCTTCTCGCCCTCGCCGCGCTTGACCACCGCCTCATTGCTCACCAGCCCCTTGAAGGTCTGGCCTGCCGTCGACAAGGCCTCGTAGTCGGCGCCGTGCACGAAGTCGGCGCTGATCACGCTGCTCTTGCGGTTGCCGTGGTGCATGCGGCTGATGCGCAGGATGTGCTTGTCGGTGCGGGCATCGAACTCGGCCGTCACCTCGGCATCGTGCAGCGCGCCCTTCAGCGCCGCCGCCGACACCTCGGCCGCCTCCAGCGTGTCCAGGTCGAGCGCCAGGCCGTTGGCCATCGCGCGCAGCGCCTCGATGTCCATCCAGTTCGACAGCCGCTCCACCACGTTGTTGGCCATCACGTACTGCCGTGCCAGCGTCTCGAGCGTCTCGCCCAGCAGCACCGTGCCGCCGACACCCGTCTCGAGCTTCGCATCCTTCAGCGCCACCTTCAGCAGGTAGGCGTCCAGCTCGTGGCCGTCCTTCAGGTACTGCTCTTCCTTGCCGAGCTTCACCTTGTAGAGCGGCGGCTGCGCGATGTAGATGTGGCCGCGCTCGACGATCTCCGGCATCTGCCGGTAGAAGAAGGTCAGCAGCAGCGTGCGGATGTGCGCGCCGTCCACGTCCGCGTCGGTCATGATGATGATGCGGTGGTAGCGCAGCTTGTCCGGGTTGAACTCGTCCTTGCCGATGCTCGTGCCCAGCGCGGTGATCAGCGTCAGGATTTCATTGCTGGTCAGCAACCGCTCGAAGCGCGCCCGCTCGACGTTCAGGATCTTGCCGCGCAGCGGCAGGATCGCCTGGAACTTGCGGTCGCGGCCCTGCTTGGCCGAGCCGCCGGCCGAGTCGCCCTCCACGATGTAGATCTCGCACAGCGCCGGATCCTTCTCCTGGCAATCGGCCAGCTTGCCCGGCAGGCCCATGCCGTCGAGCACGCCCTTGCGGCGCGTCATCTCGCGCGCCTTGCGGGCCGCCTCGCGCGCACGCGCCGCCTCGACGATCTTGCCGCAGATGATCTTCGCGTCGACCGGGTTCTCCAGCAGGTAGTCGTTCAGCGCCTTGCTGACCACGTCTTCCACCGGGCCGCGCACTTCGCTGGACACCAGCTTGTCCTTGGTCTGGCTGCTGAACTTCGGCTCCGGCACCTTCACGCTCAACACGCAGCACAGGCCTTCGCGCATGTCGTCACCGGTGATCTCGACCTTGGCCTTCTTGGCCAGCTCGTTGTCCTCGATGTACTTGTTGATGACCCGCGTCATGCCGGCGCGCAGGCCGGTCAGGTGGGTGCCGCCATCGCGCTGCGGAATGTTGTTCGTGAAGCAGAGGACGTTCTCGCTGTAGCCGTCGTTCCACTGCATCGCCACCTCGGCGGTGATGTTGGTGTTCTGGTCCGACATCTTGTCGCCGGTGGCGTGGAAGATGTTCGGGTGCAGCACCTTCTTGCCGGTATTGATGAAGTCGACGAAACCCTTCACGCCGCCGATGAAGGCGAAGTTGTCTTCCTTGTTGTTGCGCTCGTCGACCAGCCGGATCTTGACGCCGTTGTTCAGGAAGCTCAACTCGCGCAGCCGCTTGCTCAGGATGTCGTAGTGGAAGTCGATGTTGTTGAAGATCTCGTCGTCCGGCAGGAAGTGCACCTCGGTGCCGCGCTTCTCGGTCTCGCCGGTGATCTTCATCGGGCTCACCTCGAAGCCGTCGCGCATCTCCAGCACACGGTCCTGCGGCACGCCCTTGCGGAACTCGATGAAGTGCGTCTTGCCGTCGCGCCGCACCGTCAGGCGCAGCCACTTCGACAGCGCGTTCACGCACGAGACGCCCACGCCGTGCAGGCCGCCCGACACCTTGTAGCTGTTCTGGTTGAACTTGCCGCCGGCGTGCAGTTCGGTCAGCGCGATCTCGGCCGCACTGCGCTTGGGCTCGTGCTTGTCGTCCATCTTGACGCCGGTCGGGATGCCGCGGCCGTTGTCGGTGACGCTGATCGCGTTGTCGCTGTGGATCGTCACGACGATGTCGTCGCAGTAGCCGGCCAGCGCCTCGTCGATCGAGTTGTCGACCACCTCGAACACCAGGTGGTGCAACCCGGTGCCGTCGGAGGTGTCGCCGATGTACATGCCCGGGCGCTTGCGCACGGCCTCYAGGCCTTCCAGGATCTGGATGCTGCCTTCGCCGTAGGCGCTCGACACAGCATCTGCAGCCGCCTTCTTGGCGGCACCGTCGTCGGGAGTGTTCAGGGAATCGGTCATCGCGGTGTTGAACTCATGGAATGCATCGGGTACGGGCGGGCGGCACGCGGATCGTCAGATCCGCATCGGCATCACCACGTACTTGAAGCCCGCCTGCTCGGGCACGGTGAACAAGGCGCTGGAGTTGGTGTCCTGCAGCTCCAGCTTGACCATCTCGACGCTCATGTTGGCCAGCGCGTCCATCAGGTAGGTGACGTTGAAGCCGATCTCGATCGCGTCGCCGTCGTAGTCGACCTCGAGTTCTTCCTTGGCCTCTTCCTGCTCGGCATTGCTCGACGCGATGCGCAGCACGCCCGGTTCGATGTTGACGCGCACGCCCTTGAACTTCTCGCTGGTCAGGATCGCGGCGCGCTGCAGGCTGGCCAGCAGCGGGGCGCGGCCGAGCGTCACGTGGTTCTTGTGGTTCTTCGGGATCACGCGGTTGTAGTCGGGGAACTTGCCCTCGACCAGTTTGGTGACGAACTCCATGCCGCTGAAGCTGAACTTGGCCTGGTTGCCGGCAAAGCGCATCTCGATCGGGCTGTTCTCTTTATCGTCCTTCTCGTCCTTCAGCAAGCGCTGCAGCTCGAGCACCGTCTTGCGCGGCAGGATCACCTCCTGCTTCGGGATCTCGACGTCGAGGTTGGCTTGCGCGAGCGCCAGGCGGTGGCCGTCGGTCGCCACCAGCGTCAGGCTCTTGCCCTCGGCGACGAACAGGATGCCGTTCAGGTAGTAGCGGATGTCGTGCACCGCCATCGCGAAGTGCACCTGGTTGATCAGCGTCTTCAGCGTCTTCTGCGGCACGCTGAACACCGGGCCGAAGTCGGCCGCTTCCTGCACCAGCGGGAAATCGTCGGCGGGCAGCGTCTGCAGCGTGAAGCGGCTCTTGCCGCCCTGCAGCGTCAGCTTGTTCTGCGCGGTGCTCAGCGTGACGATCTGGTCGGCCGGCAGCGAACGCAGGATGTCGATCAGCTTGCGCGCACCGACGGTGGTCGCGAAGTTGCTCGCGTCGCCGTCGAACTCGGCGGTGGTGCGGACCTGGATCTCCAGGTCGCTGCTGGTCAGCTCGACCTGGCTGCCGGTTTTGCGGATCAGCACGTTGGCCAGGATCGGCAAGGTGTGCCGACGTTCGACGATGCCGGACACGGCCTGCAGGGCTCCCAACACTTTTTCTTGCGCTGCCTTCAAGACAATCATGTCAACCTCTTAATTTAGTCGTCTTAGTAGAGGATCGCGTTCCTTGTGGAGAACGCCATTTTCCCCTTTTCCATCAACCGCTTACAGACCTCGAAACCCTGTGTGCAGAAGCCCCTGAACGGCGGGACTCGCGCACAACAACTTTCTGGAACCCGCCTGGCCTGTGGACATCTGCGATGTTGTTCGAGAGTTGTCCCCAGGCTTGTGCTTTGACATCCCCACGCGCTTCTGCTGCGCTCGCATTCAGCCTTTCAACGTCTGCTCCAGCACGTGCAGCTGCTGGTTCAACTCGGTGTTCTTCTGGCGCTCGCCGGCGATCTTGCGCACCGCGTGCAGCACCGTCGTGTGGTCGCGCCCGCCGAACAGCTCGCCGATCTCCGGCAGGCTCTTCTGCGTCATTTCCTTGGCAAGGTACATCGCGATCTGGCGCGGCCGGGCGATGCTGGCCGGGCGCTTCTTGCTGTACATGTCCGCCACCTTGATCTTGTAGAAGTCGGCCACGGTCTTCTGGATGTTCTCGACACCGACCTGGCGGTTCTGGATCGACAGCAGGTCCTTCAGCGCCTCGCGGGCGAGCTGGATGTTGATGTCCTTGTGCGAGAACCGCGAGTACGCGAGGATCTTGCGCAGCGCGCCTTCGAGCTCGCGCACGTTGGCGCGCACGTTCTTCGCGACGAAGAAGGCCACGTCCTCCGGCATCGCGGTGCCCTCGGCATCCGACTTGCGCATCAGGATGGCCACGCGCATCTCCAGCTCCGGCGGCTCGATCGCCACCGTCAGGCCGGCATCGAAGCGCGAGGTGAGCCGCTCGTCGATGTCCACCAGCCCCTTCGGGTAGGTGTCGCTCGTCATGATGATGTGGGCACGCTTGGCCAGCAGCGCCTCGAAGGCGTTGAAGAACTCCTCCTGCGTGCGCTCCTTGCCGGCGAAGAACTGCACGTCGTCGATCAGCAGCAGGTCGAGCGAGTGGTACTTGGCCTTCAGCTCGTCGAAGGTCTTGCGCTGGTAGTTCTTGACGACGTCGGTGATGAACTGCTCGGCGTGCAGGTAGAGCACGCGGGCGTCGGCGCGGTCGGCCAGCAGCGCATTGCCGACGGCATGCACCAGGTGGGTCTTGCCGAGGCCGACACCGCCGTAGATGAAGAGCGGGTTGTACATCTGCCCGGGCGCGCCGGCCACGTGCAGCGCCGCGGTGCGGGCCATCTGATTCGCGCGGCCGGCGACCAGCGAGCCGAAGGTCAATGCGGGGTTCAGGCGGTGGCGCGGCAAGGCCGCATTCGCGGCAGACGGGCTGCGCGGCACGGCGATGGTGGGCGCACCCAGTGTGGCGACCTCGCCGCCGCCCTGGCCGATGCCGCTCGACCGTGCCGGGCCGAGCGCGCGGGCGATCGGCACCGGGCCGTCGCTGCGGAATCCGCTGACCGGCAGCGGGTTGTCGCGCGGCGCGAGCATCAGGTCGAGCCGCACCGGCTTGCCGGCCAGCTCGCTCAGCACGGCCTCGATGCGGCCGGCGTACTGGTTGCGGATCCAGTCGAGCTTGAACCGGTTGGGCACACGCAGTGATGCCACCGCGCCGGAGATGCCTTGGTCAGTGACGTCGGCAGCGGGCAGCGGTCGGATCCAGGTGTTGAATTGTTGTTCGGGCAGTTCGGCTGCCAAACGCTCGCAGCCGCGCTGCCAGAGATCAGCGCTCATGTTGTGGAAAAGTTCTTCTCGGAGCGGCCGGATTCTACGGTGCAACCGGCCCGCCGGGCGAGGTTATCCACAGTCTTGTGCAGCCGGATGAAACCGCCGCACGGGCGCATGCCACCGTGTAAGTCTTTGACTTGGCAGGGGGTTTTTGGTGTAATAGTGGGTTTCCCGAAGGCCCGGCTCTTGTGACCTTGATGATCAAGGTGAGCAGCATGCAGGGTCGAGTCGTGTGGTGATCGCATTGAAGATCACATGACTTGGGACCCCCTTCAGCAGGACTGATCATCATGAAACGCACTTATCAAGCTTCGAAGACCCGCCGCGCCCGCACCCATGGTTTCCTCGTGCGCATGAAGACCCGCGGTGGCCGCGCCGTCATCAACGCGCGCCGCGCCAAGGGCCGCAAGCGCCTGGCCGTCTGAGGCCCGTCGCTGTAAGCGCAGCTGTAGCCACCACAGCAGCCGCAGTCAGCGCATCCACGGCGGCACCCCCCGTTTCGGCAACGGGTGCGGCATTGGATGCAGCAACGCCGGCCGTGGCGTCCAGGGCGTCACCGTGATCGGGCGAATCGTTCAATCGGTTGATTTCGAGCGCGTGCTCGCGGCGCCCACCCGGGCCCGCAGTACGCATTTCGCCGTCCATTTCCTGGCCGCCCGGCCTGCTGTCAAAGTGGCCGCTGCGCGTGCAGCTGCCCACAAGTTGTCAACAGGTGAGGCACCTGAACAGGGCAAAGCTGTGGATGACTTGCCTGAAGGCGCCTGCTGGCTGGGTGCGGTGGTGCCCAAGCGGCATGCCCGCCGGGCCGTCACGCGCAACCTGCTGAAGCGTCAGATCCGTCGCGTCGTGCATGCGCAGGCCGGCTTGCCGAGCGGCTTGTGGGTGATCCGGCTGCGCGGTCCGTTCGACCGCAAGCTGTTCCCGAGCGCTGCATCCGACGCGCTGCGCACCGCAGCCGGCACCGAGCTGCTGGCGGTGATGGCGCGCGCTGCCCGGACCGGAGCCTGACGATGTCGCGGCGGGTCGAGCAGTTGAAGTCCGTGCCGCAACGCCTGTTGATGACGCTGGTGCGCGGCTACCGCTTCTTCCTGAGCCCGTGGCTCGGCAGTGCGTGCCGCTTCGAGCCGACCTGCTCGGTGTATTCGCTGCAGGCGCTCGAGCGGCATGGCGCGCTCGGTGGCAGCTACCTGACGCTGCACCGGCTGGCGCGTTGCCACCCGTGGTGCAATGGCGGCCACGATCCGGTGCCCGAGAGGCTGGCCGGCCTGTTCACCCGCCTTGAGGCGCGGCGTTCCGGCCCCAACTCCGGCGCAGCTGCGGCTTCCCATCCCCCTTCTTCCCCCCTTTCCCGCGAAGAGACTCTTCCATGACCGATATGCGCCGCACCCTGCTGTGGGTGGTGTTCTCGATGTCGCTCGTCCTGCTCTGGGACGCGTGGAGCCGGCACAACGGGCAACCGTCGCTGTTC
>NZ_JBFUGN010000133.1:0-9943 GCF_056402895.1 Rhizobacter sp. P3_B12
GCCCACGCCCTTCTGCTTCGCGAAATTGGCGACGGTGGTCGCGTCGGCCGGCGTGAAGATCTCTTCCGCGACGTCGTTCTGGCCGATCATCGGCGTGATGCCGATCATGGCCCACAGCTGCGCGTCGGTCTTCGACGGGTACACGCCCTTCAGCTGGTTGAAGGTCGACTGCGCGGCCGAGACGGCCAGATCGCCCATCTTCTTGCCGCCGCTGTAATAGGTGCCGTAGTCCATCGCCATGATGTTGACCATCGACACCGTGACGCCGGCACTCGCCGCGCCCTTGATCAGCTCCAGCGCCTTGGGCGGCAGGCCGCCCGGCTCGGAGTTGGTGCGGAACGGATCCACCGGCAGCGTGAACGAGGTGTACAGGTCCGGGTAGATCGCCTGCAGCTGCTTGATCGCCGCGTTGCGCACGCCGTTCAGGCGCGTGTCGCCGAGCTGGCCGCCTTCGATGTCGAAGTCGAGCATGCGGGTGCCGTGCGTGTCGATCAGCTTGCGGATCAACGCGACCAGGTCGTTGGTCGAGCAGACCGATTCGAGGTAGGTGCCGCTCGCGCCGCCGAAGGACAGGATCACCTTGCCGCCGCCGTCGATGTACGACTTGACGTCGGCCTTGATGGACGCGTTGTTCAGCGTGTTCTCCATGCCGCCGCTGAGCGTGCAGCCGCCGCCGGAGATGCCGAACGCGATCGTCATGCCGTCCATGCCGGCGCGCGATTTCGCCTCCGTCAGGTTCTTGAACTTGTAGGCGGTGCTGCCGAAGCCCCAGCCGAAGAAGTACGGCGCGACGATCGTGCCCGCATGGGCTGCCGACGTTGCGGCCACACCGGCGGCGAGCGCGAGCGCGCTCAGCTTGAATCTGTTCATGGTTCCCAACCCTCTCGCGGCCTGGGCGCGTTGCTGCGCACGGCCCTGCCTGTTGATTCGATCTCGCGTCGACGTACTGCGCGGGCCTTCGCGAGGGCCTTGCTGTGTTCGCGTTTCGTCAATGTGGAAACGCTTCCACAAGACCAATTGAATCACCCCGAGTCGTCAGACAAACGCGGGTAAACCCTTGCGGAATGCCACGATAAGGTGTCGAGTTGTGTGCAAAGTTGCAGCCTTTCCTGCATTCATCGGGTGCACACGAAGGAATCCATTCGCAAACGCGATGGAGACAGGGAACATCTGGTATTGATTTGGTCTCGTGACGAAACCGGCAGCTGCCCGCCGCAAAACCCGATGGTTTCAGAACACGGTGCCGTCGCTCTCGATCACGAGCGGCGGGCCGCCATCGCGCAACTCGCGAGCGATGGCGCGGCCTGCAGCCCAGGTGCCGCCTTCGAGGATGCAGGCGAGCGGCATCCCGGTGACGGTCTGGCCGAGGCGGTGGCGCACCAGCGGCGCCAGCTCGTCGATCAGCGCGACGGTGAGCGCCCGCCATTCGACGATCGCCTCGTCACCCGTTGTATGACGACGCTGCGAGAAGCCGGCATCGCGCGGCACGATGACGCCGCTGTCGAGCAGCAGCCCGCCGTTGCGGTATTCGGGCAGGCCGGTGAGGCCGTCGAGCTGGGTGACCGGCACGCCGGCCCATTCGAAGGGTTCGAGCAGCGAGTAGCACAGCCACTGGCTGAGCTTGTGGAACGGCACCCAGCCAGCGCTCGCCCCCTGGCCGCCGGCGAACGGGTGGCGCCAGCAGTCGCCGAGCGGCACGCCGTCGAGCTCGTTGCCGGCCAGCCAGATGCCGCTCAGCGTGTCGAGCAGCGCCTGCAGCAGCTGCGGGGCCGTCAGCGGCGCCTGGTGCGACTTCAGCGCGAGCCGGTCGAACAGCGCGCCGGGCCGGCCCTCGGCACCGAAGCTCGCATGCTGCACCTGCATCGCCTCGCCGAGCCGCCGCAACAGCAGCGTGCGGCCGTCGAGGCCGACCAGCGGGTTGTCGGCGCGCACCTGGAACATCGCGGCGAGCGTGTCGGCATCGAGCCGCGCCAACCCCGCCGCATCCACGCGCAGCGGCTGCGATGGATCGCTCGAGAACAGCCCCTGCATGAAGCCGCGGAAGCTGGCCACGCCCAGGCCCTCGGAGCGGCTGAAGGTCTGCCCGCTTTCGGCTTCGGCATAGCGCCAGCCGGCGCCGGCGCCGGCATCGAGCAGCACGCTGACCACCGTGAGGTCGATGCGCGCACGGGCCTGCGCGGCGGCGTCGAGCCCGGCGAGCCGCGCATCGAGTTCGGCCTTGCGATCGACGCCGCCGGCCTCGAAGTGGCGCCAGCGGCTGTGGTACGGGATGCGCAGCTCGGGGTAGTTCTGCCGCGTGACCTGCTCGACGCGCTGCGCCGCGTCGGCCAGCTTCGTGTGATCGAGCGTGAAGTGGTCGGAGCGGCCTTCGCCGACGGCGCGCGTGATGTTGACGCAGCGCTCGCGGATGGTTGCGGCCTGCCGCAGCTCGGCAACGGCGGGGCTAGACAAGGCCGCGCCCCTTGGTGGCCGCGAGCTTGATGTCGTCGGGCACGCTGCCGTCGGTGAAGTAGCCGGCGGCGATCTTGGCCTCGATCTCGACGCGCGCATCGGCCGGCACGAGTTCATCAGGGATCTTGATGCGTTCGCCGACGGCGATGCCGCTTTCGGTGATCGCGTCGTACTTGTCGTTGCTCATGCTGACGAGGCGGTGGATCTTCTGCACGCCCAGCCAGTGCAGCACGTCGGGCATCAGCTCCTGGAAGCGCATGTCCTGCACGCCGGCGACGCATTCGGTGCGCAGGAAGTACTTGTCGGCGCTGTCGCCGCCGACCTGCCGCTTGCGCGCGTTGTAGACCAGGAACTTGGTGACCTCGCCGAGCGCGCGCCCCTCCTTGCGGCTGTAGGCGATCAGGCCGACACCGCCATGCTGCGCGCCGCGGATGCATTCCTCGATGGCATGCGTGAGGTAGGGTCGGCAGGTGCAGATGTCGGAGCCGAACACGTCGGAGCCGTTGCATTCGTCGTGCACGCGGGCGGTGAGCGTGACGGCCGGGTCGGCGAGGTCGCGCGGGTTGCCGAAGATGTAGAGCGTCTGCCCGCCGATCGGCGGCAGGAAGACCTCGATGTCGCTGCGCGTGACGAGCTCGGGGTACATGCCGCCGGTCTCCTCGAACAGGTGGCGGCGCAGGTCGCCCTCGCTGACGTTGAAGCGCTTCGCGACACCCGGCAGCCACCACACCGGCTCGATCGCGACCTTGGTGACGACGGCCGAGCTGTCGGCCAGCAGCACGCGGCCGTCGACCTGCAGGCGCTGGAAGGCGAGCGCCTGCCGCACCTCGGGCAGGTGGATGTGCGCCTGGGTGACCGCGATGGTCGGGCGGATGTCGTAGCCCAGCGCGATGGGCTCGGCGAACACGTCGGCGACCGACGCGCCCCAGGGGTCGATCGAGACCATCTTCGTGGCGTCGCACCACTGCGGGTACGGGCCGATCAGGTCGGTGGGCGCGGTGTTGGTGAGATCGGCGCGGTGGCCCTTCTTCAGGTTGCCGGCAGCCAGGGCCAGCGCGCGGTACACGCCGTACGAGCCGCTGTGCGTGCCGATCACGTTGCGCTGGCTGCGGTTGGTGGTGGTGCCGACGACCGGGCCGCGCTCGGCCGCGGTGGCGGCGCCCCAGCGGATGGCCGGCGCGCCGGACGGCCCCTGCTGGCCGGGGTGGGAGGTCAGGCGGATGTGCTGGGCCACTCGGGGCTCGCTGCCGGGCTCTTGACTCATCGCGGACGCTCCTGCGGAAGACAGTGGTCGATGGGCCGAGGATACGACGTCGGGCGGCGCACTGGAACTTGCTGGAAAGGCGCGTTACTCAGCTGGTCTTGCCACCAAGCAGTTGCCCTCCATGCGCGGACTCCTCCCATCCCGGAAATTCATCCAGAACACGCGGCTCGGCAAGACGAACAAGCCGCCGCAACCCTCGAAGCTGGAAACACTGCGTCAACTCTCGCTCCCGCCGTTGGAGACGCTCGATGCATCCGGCCTGCCTGACGGCTGCGTCAAAGCCTTCTTCGTCGATGGTGCAGTGCCCACCGGATCCCGGGCGCAGGCCGAGCTTTCCCGCTTTTGCCTGAAGAACCGGCAAGGCCTCGCATTGGCATGGCTGTACTCGAGGTTTGAAGACATCGCACCGGAAAGGCAACAATCGCTTCAGCTCGCTCACACCGACAACGTCCGCCCGGGGCTGAACGAAAAGGACACGACGTTTCTGGCGAAATGGCTCACGGAATGGCTTGATTCGCTCCCGCTGCTGCGCTCGGTCGACCTGAGCAACAACAGCATCGGCAAGCAAGGCGCCAAGGCCCTCGCCGAACTGCTGAAAACCAACCGACCCTTGCACCACCTGAAGGTCAGCAACTGCCAGCTGTCGTCTCAGAGCACCGAGAAGATCGCAACGGCTGTGGTCCACAACACGAGCCTGCTGTCTCTCGACATCTCGTCCAACGCCTGCGATGCTCCCGGTGCCGTGGCCCTCGGTCGGATCGTGGTGGAAAACAAGACGTTRGAGGCCTTGGATGTCTCGCACATGCACTTGCCCGAGGACCTCTCTCACAGCGAGTTCATCAAGCCGATCGCAGCCGGAATTGAAACGAATACGCGCCTTCGCCATTTCGGCTGCGCCCGCATTTCGATGAGCGATGAACTGATCCGTGCCATTCAGTCCAACAACTCACTCACTTCGATCAACCTGAATTGCACGACAGGTGCAGGGCGTCGCACCTCCGATGCGCTGCTCAAAGCACTGGGCGATCACCTGTCGCTGAAGCGAGTCCACTTCTGTCACAACAGTCTTCGGAAAGCCAACCCGGAGACCCTTTGCAAGTTGATCCGGAAGCCAGGCCTCGAAATGATCGACCTGTCCCACTGCGCACTGCACAACGACGCATGGAAAGAGCTGCTCACCGCACTGCGCGAGAGCCAGTCCATGCGACACATCGACCTCTCCGGCAACCACATGAAGGGGCAAGGGAAAGCCATCGCCGCCCTGCTCGACGGCAACGACAAGCTGAGGTCCGTCCGACTGGCCGACACCAAGCTATTGGCCGACGACGTTGATGCCATCGAGCGCGCCGTGGACCACAACCACAGCTTGCGGAAACTGGACCTTTCGAGAAACGACGCCTTCCCGAAGCGACAAGACAGGCCCTTGCAGGCGCGCCTGCTGTTGAACAGGCGCTCGCATCGCGCGAAATTGAACAACGCAGCCAACGCGCTTCACATGCTTGTGAACCGAGAGAACTCTCATCACGTTCCTCCCGACCTCACCCAGGAGATTGTCTGGTTCCTCGGAGCGATGGGTCCGAAGGGCATTGCCTCTCTTGACCAACTCACGGCGACTGTCGGTCGACTGCCGGCCCTCAAACCATCGGAGTGAGGCTTCGGCAGGGCGGATCAAGGCAGCTTCGGCCGATGCACCGCATCCGGCGCCGCGATCCACGCCTGCAGCTCCGCCACCCGCGCATGCTTCGGCGCCAGCCCCACGAAGGTCGTGTACGCCTTCAGCGCCTTCGCATCATCGCCCGCCTGCAACTGCGCATCGCCGAGGTTCAGGTAGGCCAGCGCCCGGCTGCCATCCATCTCGATCGCGCGCTCGAACCAGCGCGCCGCCTCGGCCGGCTTGCCGCGCTTGAAGTAGACGAAGCCGAGGTTGTTGGCCGCCAGCGCGAACACCGGCTGCAGTTTCAGCGCCTCGGTGAACGCCGCCTCGGCCTCGTCGTAGCGGCGCTCGCGGTACAGCGCGAGGCCCCGGTCGTTGGCGCGCTGCGCGGCCACGCGCGGCGCCACCGGCGCGGCGGCCGGCGTCGAGAGCTTCACGTCGCCACCTTCCAGGTTCTTCACGACGACCTGCACGTCCTTCGCGGTGCCCTTGCCGGCACCGGCCTGCAGCGCCGCCGTCTTCGCATCGTCGAGCCGCTTGTTCAGCTGGCTCGCCTCGGCGTCGAGCTGCGGCGAATCGCCGCTCAAGGCTTCGCGGTCGGCAGCCACCGTGAACACGAATTCACCGCCCTCCGAGCCCGGCAGGCTGCCGAAGGCCGGGGTCTGGCGCGCGATCGCCGACACCGCGGGCGCCACGTAGGCGGCCAGCTCGGTGGCAGTGATCACGCTGTCGTCGTTCAGGTCGGCCTTGCCGTTCAGCGCCTGCAGCAAGGTCCAGGTGAACACCGAATGGCCGCCCGGCCCGTCATCGGCGACCTGCTGGTCGACACCGCCGGCGGTCAGCATCTGCCGGCCCAGGCGGCGTGCGTTGTCCCTCAGGAAGCTGTCGGTCTTCGGCGCGCCGCCGCCGCGCGTCAGCCCGAGGCCGGAGTAGCAGGCGTCGATCAGGAACAGCACATGCTTCGCCGGGGTGGCTTCGGCCACCTCCTGCAACTGCGGCATCGAGATCGCATCCGAGGCGAAATCCGCCTGCGTCGCGTCCACCGGAATCAGGTAGCCCACGTCGCGGCCACTGGCCAGCTTGCGCGTGCCGCCGTGGCCGGCATAGAACACCAGCACACGGTCGTCGCGCTTGAGCTTCTTCGGGTCCGCCAGCTTGTCGTTCAGCACGCGCAGGATGTTGGTGCGCGTCGCCTCGCCGTCGTACAGCGCGGTCACGTTCTCCGGCTTGAAGCCGAAGCGCGCCACCAGCGTCTCCTGCACCGCGCGCGCATCGCGCACCGCATGGTGCAGCTGCGGCCACTTCGTGTACTGGTCGATGCCGATCACCAGCGCATGGCTGTCGCGGTACAGCGTGCCGGCATCCCCGGCCGGCGCCGCATCGGGTGCGGCCTTGCGCGGCGCGTTGACGACGAACCTGCCGTCGCGCCAGGTCGCGAAACGGTAGCCGTCGGCGCTCAGCTGGTCGAGCACCAGCGGCAGCGCCTGCACGGTGCGGCCCTGGATGTCGTGGAACAGGATCACGCCGCGGCCGGCGCGCTCCACCTCGCTCAGCACGCGCTCGGCGATGCTCTTGGGCACCGGGTCGGCCCAGTCCATCGAGTCGACGTTCCACATCATCGAGCGCAGCTTCAGCGCCTCGACGGTGCTCAGCGCGCCCTCGGTGCGCGCGCCGTACGGAAAGCGGAACAGCGACGACGGCTGGCGTCCGGTCGCGTCGAGCAGCGCCTCGGTCTGGGTGGTTTCGGTGCGCACCGCGTCGTCGCTCAGCCTGGCCATCACGCTGTGCGTGAAGCTGTGGTCGGCGAGCTGGTGGCCGGCCTGCAGCACCCGCTTCGCGACCGCGCCGTTCGGGCCCAGCTTCGCGTGGCCCTGCGCATCGACGGTGCCGAGGTTGCGGCCGAGGTTGAAGAAGATCGCCGGCGCGTCGTAGCGCTTCAGGATGTCGAGGATGTCGTCGGTGTACTTCGGGTGCGGGCCGTCGTCGAAGGTCAGCACCACGGTCTTCGGCGGCAGCGAACCGCCGAAGATCTCGCGCGAATCGGCCTCTTCGGCGGCGCCGGATTTCGTCGAGGCCGCGGTGTACGGCACGATGGTCGCGTAGTCCTTCAGGATCTGCTCGCGGTTGTAGAGCTTCGACAGCTTGGCGACGTAGTCGGCCCACTTCTCGCGCTGCAGCTCGATGCCGCGCTTGGCGAAGCGGCCGAACACGTCCTTCAGCTCGCGGTCGTAGGCCTGCTCCACCTCGGCGAGCACGGCCAGGTCTTCATTGGCACGGCGCGCGAGCTTCAGGCCGGCGATCGACTGCGACTGCGCGTACTGCGCCGCGAGGCGGGTCAGGAATTCCTTGAAGGCGAGGCGATCGGCGTCGAACCAGCCGGGCTCGCTCTCGATGCGGTCGAGCAGGGCTTCGAGCGCCGGCAGCGTCGCGGGGTTGGCCGTGTCGGCCGCGGCGACAGCGAGCGCATCGACACGCTCCTGCAGGTCATGGAACAGCAACTGCCCGACAGCCCCGACCGCGCGGCGCTCGGCCGGCTTCAGCCCGCGCTCGCCGGTCATCAGCACGATCATCTGGCGGTGCGCGGCGAGCACGCCGTCGGCGCGTTGCTGGAGTTGGGCGGTGAGGGCCGCGGCAGCCGATGCGGCGGTGATCGCCGGAGGGATCGCGGCGGATGACGCAGCAGCCGAAGCGACCGGCGATGCGGGCGATGCCGGCGCCGTGTGGCGATCACAGCCTGCCACGACGAACAGCACCGCGGCGAGGACGGTGACGCTGGAACGAGCGGAGGTGAAGACGGTCATCGGGTGCGATCGCTGAACCATTGGCGGGCCGATGTTACTCACTGCGCTCATGCAACCAATGGCGGGAGAAATTGCGATGAAAGGACTCAACCTCGGCAATGTCAAACGTGCCGCGCTCAACGTGGTGTCACCGAGAAAGCGGGAGCCAGAGGCCGTGGCTGCCGAGGCATTGTTGAAGATGGAAGAGCCACCGCTCGACAGAAAAGTCGCGCAGGCACTGACAAACTGCGGACATGGGGGCTTTGTCGATGGTCGGCAGCTCGCTGGCCTGACAACGGTGGCGTTGGGTGAAATCGGCCGCCTGCTCGCCAAGCACCGTCAAGGTAACGCCCTGGCGTGGTTGTATCTCCGCCGCCAGCGTGACCAGGTCGGAGGCGCCAAGACCTTGCACCTGAACGTACGGCCCGCGTCCAGCGAGTTCCTGCCTGAAGACAAAGACCGGCTCACCGGCAAGGACGTCAAATTCATCGGCCAGTGGTTGCAAGCGTGGAAACCAGCCCTCGAGACGCTGATAGCCATCGATCTTTCAGGCCACGCGATCGATGAATCGGGCTTGAAGCACCTCGACGAGATCCTGCCCGGCATCGAGCGGCTGAACCTTCGGGGGAATATCTTCCACGACAAGATCAGCAACTCCTTTTACCGGGCACTCGCGCAAGCGGCCGACCTGAAAGAGGCGGATCTCTCCGTCAAGGGCGTGAACTGGGAGAAACTCTGCAAGGCGCTGCAGTCATCGGAGTTGCGCAAGCTCGTGATCAGCAGGGAAGACGGCAAGACGGGACACCAGGCCGAGATCTGGTCTCACTGCCATCTGCTGCTGGGCAGCCAACACATCCAGCACCTGGACCTGTCAGGGCAGCAACTTTTCGAGCCGACGGCAACCCTCACTACCGCACTCAAGAAGAACTTGTCCCTGACGCAGCTCATCCTGCGCGGTTGCTTCACCCGCGCGGCTGCATGCCTGGACTTCATCGCTGCCATCGGATCTCACGACACCCTGCAAGTCGCAAACCTCGCCGGGCTGCCCCTGAACGAGTGTTGCAGCAAACTGGCGGCGCGTTTGCTGTCAACTCAATGCAGCCTGCATACCCTCGATCTGTCGCTGATCCGACCCGAAATGTTCGGAGAAAGACCTCTTGAAACGGACCCGGAGTACCGGGGGCTTTTCACACACTTCCCGAAGAACACAACACTCCGTTCCGTGAACATCGCCGGGCATCCGCTCAACGTGGCGACCCAGGAGGCGCTTGTGAAGGCGTTGGAGACATCGCAGCTGCAAAGCCTCGACGCCCGGGGCTGCGGCGTCAGCGTGAAGCTCCTCAGTGAAGCCATCTTGAAGAGCCACTCACTCATTGAAGTGCACGCGGAAGGTCTCGATGACTGCGAGGCCGCCCCGTCGATTCGCGAGAGATTCGAACTCAACTTGCCCGAGATCAAGTCGGCAGGACACAGCCTCCAACTCTTGTCGCCTGTGGCGCTGCCTGCAGAGCTGGCTCTCAGCATTGCCTTGTGGAACTTGAAAAAAAACAATGATCCGACCGACCTCCAGAAGCTCGCTGCGGCCGGGCGCTGGTTGCCACCTCAATCATCGAGCAGAACTTGACGGATCGACCCGGCAGCTCCCCGCGGAGCGCCCCGCCTAAAATCGCAGCTTTCCGCCCGCCCGCTCCGCCATGAACCTCTCCGCCCTCTCCGCCCTGTCCCCGCTCGACGGCCGCTATGCCGCCAAGGTCGCCGCCTTGCGCCCGCTGCTCAGCGAGTACGGCCTGATGC
>NZ_JBFUGN010000134.1:0-9926 GCF_056402895.1 Rhizobacter sp. P3_B12
CGCCGGCGGCGTGGTGGCCGCGCTCACCAGCAAGGGCATCAAGGGCATCCCGGTGTCGGGCCAGGACGGCGACTTCGCCGCGCTGAATCGCGTGGCCGCCGGCTCGCAGACGGTGTCGGTCTGGAAGGACGCGCGTGACCTGGGCCGTGAAGCGGCCAGCGCCGCGGTGGCGCTCGGCGGCGGCAAGTCGCCCGAGAAGGCCGTCAGCTGGAACGGCGGCGAGAAGAAGATCGCGCTGCAATCGCGCTTCCTCGCGCCGGTGGCGATCACGCGCGACAACCTCGATGTCGTCGTGAAGGCCGGCTGGATCAAGAAGGACGAGCTGTGCAAGGGCGTGACGGGCGACAAGGTGCCCTCGGCCTGCAAGTGAGTCCACTGATCGAGCAGTTGCGCCGCGCCGCCGTCGACTGGCGGCTGGTGCTGATGGGGCTGGTGCTCGCCGTGATGTCGCTGGTGTTCCACGCGATGTCCGGCGGCATCTTCCTGTCGCCGGAGAACCTCTACAACATCGCGCAGCAGACGGCGGTGGTCGGCATCGTCTCGACGGTGATGGTGCTGGTGATCGTCGCCCGCCACATCGACCTGTCGGTCGGCTCGACGATGGGCTTCGTCGGCGTGCTGATCGCCTACCTGCAGTACACCGCGGGCTGGTCGTGGCAGGCCGCGTGCCTGGCCGGCCTGGCGGTCGCGCTGCTGGTGTCGGTGTACCAGGGCGGGCTGACGGCGGTGCTCGGCGTGCCGTCGTTCGTCGTGACGCTGGGCGGGCTGATGTCGTTCCGCGGCGCGGCCTTCCTGGTCGCCGACGGCAAGACCCAGCCGGTCAGCGACGATTTCTTCGTCAACCTCGGCGGTGGTTATGACGGCGCGATCGGCGTCGGACCGAGCTGGGTGCTGGGCGCGCTGCTCGGCGCGGCGCTGGTCGTGCGCATGCTGCTGCGCCGACGCGCCAGGCAGCGCCACGGCATGGCCCGGCAGCCGCTGTGGGTCGACGCGCTGCTGGTCGGGCTGACGATCGCGCTGCTGCTCGGCTTCGTCGCCGTGATGTCGGCGTACCGGATCTCGTCGAAGACCGAGGCGCAGGGCATCCCGGTGCCGGTGCTGATCTGGGGCGTGGTGGCCGCCGGGCTGTCGTTCATCGTGCACCGCACCCGCTTCGGCCGCTATGTGTTCGCGATGGGCGGCAACCCCGATGCGGCGGCGCTGGTCGGCATCCCGGTGCGGCGCGTCACGCTGATGCTGTTCGCGCTGCTGGGCGTGCTGATCACGGTGGCGGCGATCGTCTCGGTGGCGCGCCTGAACGCCGGCACCAACTCGCTGGGCAGCGGCATGGAGCTCTACGTGATCGCCGCCGCGGTGATCGGCGGCACCGCCTTGTCCGGCGGCAGCGGCTCGATCCTCGGCTCGGTGCTGGGGGCGCTGATCATGCAGTCGCTCGACAGCGGCATGCTGCTGCTCGACGTGCCGATCGGCAAGCGCATGGTGATCATCGGGCAGGTGCTGATCGTGGCCGTCGTGTTCGACGTGCTGTACCGCCGCTACGTGCAGGAAAGCTGATGGAACCCCTCGTCGAACTGGTCGACATCCACAAGGCCTTCGGCGGCGTGCGCGCCGTCGAGGGCGTCAACCTGAACCTCTTTCCCGGCGAGGTGGTCGCTCTGCTCGGCCACAACGGCGCCGGCAAGTCGACGCTGATGAAGATGCTGGCCGGCGCCTACCCGATCGACAGCGGCGAGACCCGCATCGGCGGGCAGAAGGTGCACATCCGCACGCCGGCCGAGGCGCAGTCGCACGGCATCGAGACGATCTACCAGACGCTCGCGCTGGCCGACAACCTCGACTCGGTCGCCAACCTGTTCCTCGGCCGCGAGAAGCTCACACCGTGGCGCACGCTGGACGACCACTTCATGGAGGTGCAGGCGCGGCAGGTCTTCCAGCGCCTCAACAAGAACTTCACCAACATCCGCACGCCGGTGCGCCGGCTGTCGGGCGGGCAGCGCCAGGTGGTCGCGATCTCGCGGGCCATCTACTTCAACGCGCGCATCCTGGTGATGGACGAGCCCTGCGCGGCGCTCGGCCCGGAGGAGACGCGCATGGTCGGCAACCTGGTGCGCCAGCTGAAGTCCGAAGGCGTCGGCATCTTCCTGATCAGCCACGACATGCCCGACGTGTTCGAGCTCAGCGACCGGCTCGCGGTGATGAAGAACGGCAAGCTGGTCGGCACCTACCGCACCGCCGACGTGACCGAGGACGAGGTGCTCGGCATGATCATCCTCGGCAAGCAGCCGGTGGGCAAAACGCAGGCATTTGCGCCGGTTTGACAGCCCGCCCCGCCGCTTGCTGCGGTGCGGGATGCTACATTTCGGGGGTTTGCCCTAGGGCCCGCGCGGGCCGATGCCTTCCGGCTCGCCCGCGGCTGTAACCACCCTGAAACCCATCCCGATCGCTGTCCTGATGGCCTTGCCCACCGCCGCGCCCGAGCGTCAGCTCAAGCATCGACGCAGCATCGACGTGCGCGTCTATGCGCGCGGCAACGGCCTGTGGGAGGTCGACGCCCACCTCGGCGACATCAAGACCCGCGACGCCACGCTGGGTGGCCAGGTGCRCCACGCCGGCGACCCGATCCACGACATGCTGCTGCGCCTGGTGATCGACGAGGCGTTCAACATCGTCGAGGCCGGCTCCGAGACCCGCTGGATGCCGTACCCCGGCCACTGCGACGACCTCGGCGATGCCTATGGCGCGCTGGTCGGCCTGAACCTGATGCAGGGCTTCCGCGCCGCGGTGCGCCAGCGCCTCGGCGGCGTGCTGGGCTGCACCCATCTGACGGAAATGACCCAGGTGCTGCCGACCGCCGTCGTGCAGGCCTTCGCCGGCGAGGTGCTGGACACGCGGGAGGACAATGCGTCCGGCCGCCAGCCGTTCCAGCTCGACCGCTGCCACGCACTGCGCACCGACGGCCCGGTGGTGCGCACCTTCTACCCCCGCTGGTACCGAGCGTTGCCTGTGCCAGGCACCCCCATCGACGGGCCTGCCCGTTGAATATCTTCAGAAACTGAGCGAGAGAGTCCGCGATGAAAATCCATGAGTACCAAGGCAAGGAAATCCTGCGCCAGGCCGGTGTCCCGGTCCCGAAGGGCTACCCGGCATTCAGCGTGCTGGAAGCCACCGAGGCGGCCCAGAAGCTGGGCGGCCCGGTCTGGGTCGTGAAGGCGCAGATCCATGCCGGCGGTCGCGGCAAGGGCGGCGGCGTGAAGCTCGCGCGCTCGCTCGACGACGTGAAGAAGCTGTCGGGCGAGATCCTCGGCATGCAGCTGAAGACCCACCAGACCGGCCCCGAAGGCCAGAAGGTGCGCCGCCTGCTGATCGAGGAAGGTGCCGACATCAAGAAGGAGTACTACGTTGCCGCCGTCACCGACCGCGCGACGCAGAAGGTCGCGATGATGGCCAGCAGCGAAGGCGGCATGGACATCGAAGAGGTGGCCCACAGCACCCCCGAGAAGATCCTGAAGGTCTTCATCGACCCGCTGACCGGCATGACCGACACGCAGGGCTACGAGCTCGCCAAGGGCATCGGCGTGCCCGAGGCCTCGCAGGCGCAGGCCGTCGACGTCTTCAAGAAGCTGTACGGCTGCTACATGAGCACCGATGCCTCGCTGGCCGAGATCAACCCGCTGATCCTCGAAGGCAACGGCAGCATCAAGGCGCTCGACGCGAAGTTCAACTTCGACTCGAACGCGCTGTTCCGCCACCCCGAGATCACCGCCTACCGCGACCTCGACGAAGAGGATCCGGCCGAGATCGAGGCCAGCAAGTTCGACCTCGCGTACATCCAGCTCGACGGCAACATCGGCTGCCTGGTGAACGGCGCGGGCCTCGCGATGGCGACGATGGACACCATCAAGCTGTTCGGCGGCGAGCCGGCCAACTTCCTGGACGTGGGCGGCGGCGCCACCGCCGAGAAGGTCACCGAGGCCTTCAAGATCATGCTGAAGAACCCCAAGGTGAAGGCGATCCTCGTCAACATCTTCGGCGGCATCATGCGCTGCGACACCATCGCCGAAGGCGTGATCGCCGCGTGCAAGGCGGTCAACCTGTCGGTGCCGCTGGTCGTGCGCATGAAGGGCACGAACGAAGACCTCGGCAAGAAGATGCTGGCCGACAGCGGCCTGCCCATCATCAGCGCCGACTCGATGGCCGAAGCGGCCCAGAAGGTCATGGGCGCCCTGAAGGCCCCCCTGAAGGCCTGAGCCTCCGCGCGACGACCCTCCAAGGAAAAATTCCATGAGCATCCTGATCAACAAAGACACCAAGGTCATCACGCAGGGCATCACCGGCAAGACGGGCCAGTTCCACACCCGCATGTGCCGCGACTACGCGAACGGCAAGAACTGCTTCGTCGCCGGCGTGAACCCGAAGAAGGCCGGTGAAGATTTCGAAGGCATCCCGATCTTCGCGAACGTGCGTGACGCGGCCGCCAGCACCRGCGCCACCGTCAGCGTGATCTACGTGCCGCCGGCCGGTGCCGCGGCCGCCATCTGGGAGGCCGTCGAGGCCGACCTGGATCTCGCCATCTGCATCACCGAAGGCATTCCCGTGAAGGACATGCTGGAAGTGCGCAACAGGATGAAGCAGAAGGAAGCCAAGGGCGGCAAGCAGACGCTGCTGCTCGGCCCGAACTGCCCCGGCCTGATCACGCCGGACGAGATCAAGATCGGCATCATGCCGGGCCACATCCACCGCAAGGGCCGCATCGGCGTGGTCTCGCGCTCGGGCACGCTGACGTATGAAGCGGTCGCGCAGCTCACCGAGATCGGCCTTGGCCAGTCGAGCGCGGTCGGCATCGGCGGCGACCCGATCAACGGGCTCAAGCACATCGACGTGATGCGCATGTTCAACGACGATCCCGAGACCGATGCCGTCATCATGATCGGCGAGATCGGCGGCCCGGACGAGGCGGATGCCGCCCGCTGGTGCAAGGACCACATGAAGAAGCCGATCGTCGGCTTCATCGCCGGCGTCACCGCGCCCCCCGGCAAGCGCATGGGCCATGCCGGCGCGCTGATCTCGGGCGGCGCCGACACGGCCGATGCCAAGCTGGAGATCATGGAGGCCTGCGGCTTCACCGTGACGCGCAACCCGTCGGAGATGGGCAAGCTGCTGAAGGGCCTGCTCTGAGCACGCTCGCCTAGTCGCCCGAGAAGGGGCCGCCTGCGAAGGCGGCCTTTTTTTTGAGGGGGACGCCTGGCCGCTGTGGAAACTACAGAAGCCGGGCGCCCGTTGGCTGAAAGACAATCCGGCCTTTCCCAGGCACACACAACAACCAGGAGGATCCAAACCCATGGACTTCACGTCAGGAGCCCTGTGGGGCGCCTTCGGCGCCATCATCGCCGCCAACATCCTGCTGTCGGGCGACAACGCCGTGGTCATCGCGATGGCCGCCCGTTCGTTGCCGCATGAGCAGCAGAAGAAGGCCATCTTCTGGGGCAGCGCCGCCGCGATCGTGATGCGGATCGTGCTGACCATCGTCGCGGTGCAGCTGCTGCAGCTGCCCTACCTGAAGGTGATCGGCGGCGTGCTGCTGCTGTGGATCGGCGTGCAATTGCTGGTCGACTCGGAAGACGACGGCGAGGTCAAGTCGCACGGCACGATGGGCGCGGCGATCCGCACCATCCTGGTCGCCGACCTGGTGATGAGCGTCGACAACGTGCTGGCCGTGGCCGGCGCCGCCGACCGGGCGCCCGAGGGCGCGCGGCTGCCGCTGCTGATCGTCGGCCTGGCGCTGTCGATCCCGCTGATCATCGCCGGCAGCACGCTGCTGATGAAGATCATGGACCGCTTCCCGATCATCATCACGCTGGGTGCGGCGCTGCTGGGCTTCCTGGCGGGCGAGATGTTCGTCAGCGACCCGTTGACCCGCGACTGGTTCCACGCCAACGTGCCGGAGGCCGACTTCATCGTCGGCGGCGTGTGCGCGGTGCTGGTGGTCGTGATCGGCCTGTGGCTGCAGAAGCGCGGCGCGGCGGCGAAGGCGCACGCGAAGGAATGAGCGTGTGATATGGTGCCCGCTCCATCATTTCCACGGTGCGGGCCATCGCCTTGGGGCAAGCAAGGAGCGTCATTCACTGCTGGTTTCGACGGAGCGCCGGCCTGAGCCTGGCAGGGCTTGCGGCCGCGCCTGCGCTGGCCCGTCCCGGCGCCGATGCGCTGCTCAGCGGCGGCCTCATTCCTCCTGAGCCCTCGTTCAATGCGGCGGCGACGCTCGTCGTCGTCGCGCTGCTGCTGGCCGCCGGGCTGGCGCATGTGCTGCTGGTGTTGCCGCGCCTGGAGACCGGTCGCGGCCGCCTCGTGAGCGGCGTGCTGGGCGCAGCGCAGATCCTGATCGCCTGGGGCCTGCTGCCTGCCGCCATCTGGGTGCCGTGGCTGCTGCCGCTGGCCGCGCTGGTCGCCGGGCACCTGGGATTCGAGCGCGGGCTGGCGGGGCGCCGGGTGGTGGCGCCCGAACCCCCCGGACTGCCCGCCCTCGATCTCGCGGCTACCCTGCCGCGCGCCGGTGCCGAAGGCAGCATGCTCGGCCGCTACCGCGTCGAACGCGAACTCGGCCGCGGCGCGATGGGTGCCGTCTACCTCGGCCGCGACAGCAAGATCGGCCGCATGGTCGCGATCAAGACGATGGCGCTGAGCCAGGAGTTCGAGGGCGACGAGCTGGACGAGGCGCGGCGCCGCTTCTTCCGCGAGGCCGAGACGGCAGGGCGCCTGCAGCACCCCGACATCGTGACGATCTTCGACGCGGGCGAGGACCAGGAGCTGGCCTACATCGCGATGGAATACCTGAAGGGCGAGGACCTGCAGCGCCACAGCCAGCCCGGCCGGCTGCTGCCGGTGCCGCAGGTGCTGCGCATCGTCGCGCGCGTCGCCGAGGCGCTGGCCTATGCGCACAGCCAGGGCGTGGTGCACCGCGACATCAAGCCGGCCAACGTGATGGTCGACCTGGCGCGCGACCTGGTGAAGGTCACCGATTTCGGCATCGCGCGGATCTCCGATTCGAGCCGCACCCGCACCGGCATGGTCCTCGGCACGCCGTCGTTCATGTCGCCCGAGCAGATGGCCGGCCTGCGCGTGGACGGGCGCAGCGATCTCTACTCGCTCGGCGTGATGCTGTTCCAGCTGCTCACCGGCCTGCTGCCGCACCGCTCGGAATCGATGGCCACGCTGATGCACCAGATCGCCAACGAGCCGGCGCCCGACGTGCGCAGCTTGCGCCCCGAGCTGCCGGAAATGCTGGCCGACGTGGTCACGCTCGCGGTCGAGAAGCGGCCCGAGGTGCGCTATGCCGACGGCCGGCAGATGGCCTCCGACCTGCGGCAGATCGCCTCGCTGATGGACGCCGCGGCGCTGGCGCCGCCGCCCGCCGTAGGATCGCCACCCCCCGATTCCAGCGGATTCACGGCGACCGTGAAGTTCGATCGCGCCGATCCAAGGCACAATTCCTGACCCCCTCGGTTTGAAGGTTCGATGACTCTGCCCGTGTCCGCCACCGCCATGTCGCTTGAATTCTTCAGTGCCACGGACACCGGCCGAGCGCGCAACAACAACGAGGATTCGGTCGCCGTCCACGAGGCTTCGGCGCTGGTCGTGCTGGCCGATGGCATGGGTGGCTACAACGCCGGCGAGGTCGCCAGCGGCATGGCCACCTCGTTCATCAAGACCGAACTGGGCCGCTGGCTGCAAGAGGCCTCGGGCAACGCGTCCGACACCGACGTGCGCCGTGCGATGGACATCTGCGTCGACAACGCGAACCGGGCGATCTTCAACGCCGCCAATTCCAACCCGCAGTACGCCGGCATGGGCACCACGCTGGTGGTCGGCGCGTTCCGCGAYGGCCGGCTGCTGATGGGTCACGTCGGCGATTCGCGCGGCTACCGCTTCCGTGCCGGCAGATTGCAACAGATCACGCACGACCATTCGCTGCTGCAGGAGCAGATCGATTCCGGGCTGATCACGCCGGAACAGGCTGCTTTCTCCGCCAACAAGAACCTCGTGACACGCGCGGTCGGCGTCGAAGACACCGTGTTGCTGGAGACCCACCTGCACGACCTGATGCCGGGCGACATCTACTTACTCTGCTCCGACGGGCTGTCTGACATGCTGGACGATGAAAGCATCGGCCAGGTGTTGCAGGCGCACGACTCGCTCGACGAGGCGGGTGCGGCGCTGATTGACGCAGCCAATGATGCGGGTGGAAAGGATAATATTGCGGTGGTCCTGGTTCGGGTACGGGGCCAGAGCATCGCGCCACGGTCCTGGTGGCCGTTCAGGCGTTGAGGCGCCAGCACATTGCACGGGGCCCGCGTTCGGTGCCCAGACATACAAGAGAGACTAGAGGTCAAGCATGGGCAAGTTGGTCGTATCGCTCGACGGGGTCGTGATCAAGGAAGTGCAGATCACCAAGGACAAGACGACCCTTGGCCGGCGGCCCTACAACGACATCGTGATCGACAACCTGGCCGTCAGCGGCGAGCACGCGGTGCTGCAGATGGTCGGCTCCGATGTGTTCATCGAAGACCTGAACAGCACCAACGGCACCTACATCAACGGCAAGGCCGTCAAGAAGCAGCTGCTGGCGCACAACGACACCGTCGAGATCGGCAAGTACAAGATCAAGTACCTGGTCGAGGACGGCACCGACTACGAGAAGACGATGATCATGAAGCCCGGCGCTGCGCCGGTGCCTTCGGCCCAGGGCTTTGCGCAGACGCTGGCGCCGGCCTCGGGCTTCGGCGGGCTCGCCGCGTCGTCGAACCCGGCCACCATCAAGGTGCTGAACGGGGCGGCGGCGGGCCGCGAGGTCGCGCTCACCAAGGTGGTCACCACCGTCGGCAAGCCCGGCGTGCAGGTCGCGTCCATCACCAAGCGCCCCGGCGGCTATGTGTTCGCCCACGTCGAAGGCGCCACGCGCCCGACGATCAACGGCAACCCGCTGGCCAGCGACACGCTGCCGCTGAAGAACGGTGACGTGATCGAACTCGCCGGCACGCAGATGCAGTTCGTGCAGGCCTGACGGGCTCGGCACCCGACGAGATTTTCTGTAGCCCGGCCGGCGTGAAGCAATTCACGTCGATCCCGAATGCCGGGTGTCGAGGTGTTCAAGGCGGGCCGAATCGCGGCTTCGCACCTTGCATCACCGGGCGGTCGCGGTCAGCATTCAGCGTTCTGTCCTGCTGGCGTGCGCGTGCCGCGCGCCTCCTGCCACCGCCATGAAAATCCGCGTCCTCGGGTGCTCCGGGGCCATTGCCGCAGGCAGCCGGACCACCGCCTTCCTGGTCGATCACGATGTGCTCGTCGATGCGGGCACCGGCGTGGGCGACCTGTCGCTCGATGAGCTGGCGCAGATCGACCACATCCTGATCAGCCACTCGCACCTCGACCACATCCTGTCGATCGGGCTGCTGGCCGACAGCGTGATGCGCCGGCGCATGGCCGCAGGCCGGCCGCCGATCCAGGTGCATGCGCTGCCGCAGACACTCGAGGCGCTGCGCCAGCACATCTTCAATGGCGTGATCTGGCCCGACTTCACGCGGCTGCCCAGCCGTGAGCAGCCGGTGCTGCAGCTGCGCCCGTTCGAGGTCGGCCAGCAATTGATGYTCGGCGGCAAGACATTCGAGGTGCTGAGCGCGGCGCACACGGTGCCGGCGGTCGGCTTCGGGTTGAAGGGCGCCGACGGCTGGTGGATCTACACCGGCGACACCGGGCCCAATCCGCTGCTGTGGGAGCGGCTGTCTGAAATGACGGTGGCGCACCTGGTGATCGAAACCGCGTTCAGCGACGACGAGCGCCAGCTGGCGCGCATCAGCCGGCACCTGTGCCCGGCGGCGCTGGGCCACGAACTCGGATCGCTGAAGGGCAGCGTCAATGTGCACATCACGCAC
>NZ_JBFUGN010000135.1:0-9923 GCF_056402895.1 Rhizobacter sp. P3_B12
GCGCATGGCAGCGGCGCACCAGTTCGGCGAACGCCGCACACGCGGCGGGGCCGGCGTTGATCAGGCCGCCGCCGCCGTAGAACACCGGCCGGCGCGCCTCGCGCAGCGCGTCGACCGCGCGACGCAGCGACGCGCCCGGGCGTGCCGGCCGCGGCTCGGCCTTCCATGCGCTCGCGTGCACCGGCACCTGCGGCGCGAGCTGCACATCCTTCGGGAGGTCCAGCAGCACCGGCCCGGGCCGCCCGCTGGTGGCCACCCTCAGCGCCTTGCGCAGCAGCGGGACCAGCTGCGCGGCGCTGCGCACCTGCGCGTTCCACTTCGTCACCGGCCGCGAGATGCCGAGCGCGTCGCACTCCTGGAACGCATCGGTGCCGATCGAGGTCGTCGCGACCTGCCCGCTGATGCACAGCACCGGCACCGAGTCGCACAGCGCATCGAGCAGCCCGGTCGTCGTGTTGCTCATGCCGGGCCCCGAGGTCACGAACACCACGCCGATGCGGCCGCTGCTGCGCGCATACCCCTGCGCGGCGTGCACCGCCGCCTGCTCGTGCCGCACCAGCACATGGTGCAGCCGCGGCTCGCGGTGCAGCGCGTCGTACAGCGGCAGCACCGCGCCACCGGGGTAGCCGAACACGGTGTCGATGCCGTGCGCGAGCAGCGTCGCGACCAGCAGGTCGGCACCGTCGGGGATGTGGGCGGGGCTCTGCGCGGGTTGCAGGCAGGCGAGGGCGAGGGGCGCATTCATGCCCGGAAGTTTCTCGTGCGACGCGCAGCAAAGGCTGCTGAAAGTTCGGCGGGTTACGATGCCAGCGGCAAATCCTCCTGCATCCTCAAGAGGTCACAGCATGCAGCTCGACAAGTTCGACATCGCCATCCTGGAAGCGCTGCAGCGCGACGCCCGCATCAGCATGGGCGAGCTCGGCACGCAGGTCGGGCTGACCAGCTCGCCGTGCTGGAGCCGCATCAAGCGGCTGGAGCAGGCCGGCGTGATCGAGGGCTACTCGGTGCGCGTGAACGCGGCCGAGGTCGGGCTGCCCGACACGGTGATCGTGCAGGTCACGCTGGACAGCCACTCCGACGAGGCGCTGTTCGAGTTCGGCCGCGCGCTGGAGGCGATCCCCGAGGTGCTGGAGGCCTTCCTGGTGTCGGGCGACTACGACTACTACGTGCGCATCGCCGTCAGCGACACGCGCGACTACGAACGGCTGCTGCGCGAGCGGCTCTACAAGATCCCGGGGATCCGGCACAGCAAGTCGAGCTTCGTGCTGCGGCAGCTGAAGCAGAGCCTGCTGCCGCTGCGACGCTGAAGAGCCCGTTCGGGCTGAGCTTGTCGACGCCCTGGTTCGATGCGAACAGGCCCTTCGACAGGCTCAGGGCGAACGGAATGGTCAGCCGCTCTTGCGTTTCTGCCACGCGATCAGCTCGCCGACGAAGCCGCGCCGGAACGCGATCACGCACACGACGAAGATCACGCCGATGATCACCGTGACCCACGAGCCGACGCGGTCGGCCAGGTAGTCCTGCAGCCCGATGATCGTGAACGCACCCAGCACCGGCCCGGCGAAGGTGCCCATGCCGCCGAGCAGCGTCATCAGGATCACCTCGCCCGACAGCGACCAGTGCACGTCCGACAGCGTCGCGAAGCCGAGCACGAAGGTCTTCATCGCACCGGCCAGCCCGGCGATGCCGGTCGACAGCACGAAGGCCAGCAGCTTGTAGCGGTCGACGTCGTAGCCGAGCGAGATCGCGCGCGGCTCGTTCTCGCGGATCGCCTTCAGCACCTGGCCGTATGGCGAATGCACGATGCGCAGGATCAGCAGGAACACCGCGACGAACACCGCCAGCACGAAGAAGTACATCGCCAGGTCGTCGGCCATCGGGATCAGGCCGAACAGCTTGCCGCGCGGCACGCCCTGCAGGCCGTCTTCGCCGCCGGTGAACGGCGCCTGCAGGCAGACGAAATAGATCATCTGCGCCATCGCGAGCGTGATCATCGCGAAGTAGATGCCCTGGCGGCGGATCGCGATCAGGCCCACCACCAGCCCGAGCGCCGCGGCCACCAGCGTGCCGGCGATGATGCCGAGCTCGGGCGTCCAGCCGGCGCTGCGCACCAGCCAGCCGGTGATGTAGGCCGCCGAGCCCATGAAGGCCGCATGCCCGAACGACAGCAGCCCGGTGAAGCCCAGCAGCAGGTTGAAGGCGCACGCGAAGATCGCGAAGCACAGCGCCTTCATCATGAACACCGGGTAGATGCCGATGAAGGGCGCGGCCACCAGCAGCGCCAGCAGCGCGCCCCAGGCGATCAGCGACTTGCGCTGGAAGGCGTCGTTCTTGTTCGGTGTGGACACCACGCTCACTTCTCCTTGCCGAACAGCCCGGCCGGCCGGATCACCAGCACGATGGCCATGATCACGAACACCACGATGTTCGAGGCCTCGGGGTAGAACACCTTGGTCAGCCCCTCGACCAGGCCGAGCATCAGCCCGGTCAGGATCGAGCCGAGGATGGACCCCATGCCGCCGATCACGACCACCGCGAACACGACGATGATCAGGTTGCTGCCCATCAGCGGCGTGACCTGGATCACCGGCGCAGCCAGCACGCCGGCCAGCGCCGCCAGTGCCGCCCCGCCGGCGTAGGTGAGCATCACCATGCGCGGCACGTTGATGCCGAAGGCCTGCACCAGCGCCGGGTTCTCGGTGCCGGCGCGCAGCGTGGCGCCGAGCCGCGTCTTCTCGATCAGGAACCAGGTGCCCAGGCACACCGTGAGCGACGCGACGACGACCCACGCGCGGTAGTTCGGCAGCACCATGAAGCCGAGGTTGGTCGCGCCCTGCAGCGCGTCGGGCACGTTGACCTGCTGGCCGGAGACGCCGAACTGGTCGCGGAACACGCCCTCGGCGATCAGCGCGAGGCCGAAGGTCAGCAGCAGGCCGTACAGCGGGTCGAGCTTGTACAGGTGCTTGAGCAAGGTCCTCTCGATCACGACGCCGAGCGCCCCGACGATCACCGGCGCCAGCACCAGCGCGCCCCAGTAGCCGAGGCCCCAGCGCTCGATCGAGAACCAGGCCACATAGGCGCCGATCATGTAGAGCGCGCCATGGGCGAAGTTGACGATGCCCAGCAGGCCGAAGATCACCGCCAGGCCCAGGCTCAGCATCGCGTAGAACGAGCCGTTGACCAGGCCGAGCAGCAACTGGCCGGCGAAGGCCTGCAGGGGGATGCCGAAGATTTCGGTCATGGGGTCACATCACTTCCAGGAAGCGCACTTGCTCTCGGCCTTGGTCGTGAACGCCGCATCGCCCTTGATCGTCTCGACCACGTTGTAGTAGTCCCACGGCTCGGTCGACTTGTCCGGCGTCTTGACCTGCATCAGGTACATGTCGTGCACCATGCGGCCGTCCTCGCGCACCGTGCCGTTCTTCGCGAACATGTCGTTGACCTTGGCCTTGTGCAGCTGCGCGAGCACCTTGTCGCCATCGTCGGTGCCGGTCGCCTTGACGGCCGCCAGGTAGTTCGCGGTCACCGAGTAGTCGGCCGCCTGCAGCGACGACGGCATGCGCTTGACCTTCTCGAAGAACTTGCGGCTCCAGGCGCGCGTCTCGGCATCCTTGTTCCAGTACCAGCTGTCGGTCAGGTACATGCCCTGCGTCGTCTTCAGGCCCAGCGAGTGGATGTCGTTGATGAACACCAGCAGCCCGGCGAGCTTCATCGTCTTCGTGACGCCGAACTCGTTGGCCGCCTTGATCGCGTTGATGGTGTCGCCGCCGGCATTCGCGAGGCCCAGGATCTGCGCCTTGCTCGACTGCGCCTGCAGCAGGAACGACGAGAAGTCGCTGGCCGACAGCGGGTGCTTGACCTGGCCGGTGACCGAGCCGCCGGCCGCCTTCACGACATTGGTGGTGTCGTTCTGCAGCGCCTGGCCGAACGCATAGTCGGCCGTCAGGAAGTACCAGCTCTTGCCGCCGGCACGCACCACGGCGCCGCCGGTGCCCTTGGCCAGCGCCATCGTGTCGTAGGCCCAGTGGATGGTGTACGGGCTGCACTGCTCGTTGGTCAGCGCCGAGCTGCCGGCGCCCACCGCGATGAACGGCTTCTTCTTCTCGAGCGCCACCTTGGACATCGCGAGGCTGGTGCCGGAGTTGGTGCCGCCGATCAGCATGTCGACGCCCTGCGTGTCGAACCACTCGCGGGCCTTGGCGGCGGCCACGTCGGCCTTGTTCTGGTGATCGGCGACGACCAGCTCGATCTTCTTGCCGTTGATCGCGCCGCCCGCATCGGCGATCGCCATCCTGATGGCCTCGACGCCGGCCGGGCCGTCGATGTCGGAGTACAGCCCCGACATATCGGTGATGAAGCCGATGCGGATCACGTCGCCGGAGACCTGCGCGTGGGCAGGGGCGAGGGCGGCGGTGGCGGCGAGCGAGCAGGCGGCGGCGATGTGGCTCAGTTTCATGGAGGTCTCCTTGTGGGGTGGATCTTCGGAATCAGGATTGAAAGGATCAGGCTTGAGAGAGTCAGACGCCCAGGTACTCGTGGAGCTGGGTCAGGCGGTCAGGCAGCTGGGCCTGGGTGAACTCTTGAATGATCTGGCCGTGCTCCATCACGAGGAAGCGGTCGGCCAGCGGCGCGGCGAAGCGGAAGTTCTGCTCCACCATCACGATCGTGTAGCCCTGGCGGCGCAGCAGCACCACCATCTCGGCCAGCTTCTGCACGATGACCGGGGCCAGGCCCTCGGAGATCTCGTCGAGCAGCAGCAGCTTGGCTCCGGTGCGCAGGATGCGCGCGACGGCCAGCATCTGCTGCTCGCCGCCCGACAGCCGTGTGCCCTGGCTGCCGGCGCGCTCCTTCAGGTTCGGGAACATCGCGTAGATTTCGTCGATCGCCATGCCGCCGTCGGCCAGCTTCGGCGGCAGCAGCAGGTTCTCCTCGGCCGACAGGCTCGAGAAGATGCCGCGCTCCTCCGGGYAGTAGCCGATGCCGAGCCGCGCGATGCGGTGCGTGGGCATCGCGATGGCCTCCTGGCCGCGGATGCGGATCGAGCCCTTGCGGCTGCCGGTCAGCCCCATGATGGCGCGCAGCGTGCTGGTGCGGCCGGCGCCGTTGCGCCCGAGCAGCGTCACCACTTCGCCTTCGTCGACGTGGAAGTCCACGCCGTGCAGCACATGCGATTCGCCGTACCAGGCCTGCAGCCCGCGGACTTCGAGAAATCGATCGGCCATGTCAGTGCGCGCCCTGCAGTTCGACGTTGGCGGTGCCCATGTAGGCCTCGACGACCGCCGGGTTCTTCGAGACCTCGGCGTACGGCCCCTCGGCCAGCGTCGCGCCGCGTTGCAGCACCGTGATGGTGTCGGCGATGCTCGAGACCACGCTCATGTTGTGCTCCACCATCAGGATGGTGCGGTTCGCCGACACCTTCTTGATCAGCTGGCGGATGCGGTCGACGTCCTCCAGCCCCATGCCCTGGGTCGGCTCGTCGAGCAGCATCAGCTCGGGCTCCATCGCGAGCGTGGTCGCGATCTCGAGCGCGCGCTTGCGGCCGTAGCTCAGCTCGACGGTCGGCGTGTCGGCATAGCCGGCGAGGTCGACCTCGGCCAGCAGCGCGCGGGCGCGGTCGTTCAGCCCATGCAGCGAGCGCTCCGATTTCCAGAAGTGGAACGAGGTGCCGAGCTTGCGCTGCAGCGCGACGCGCACGTTCTCGAGCACGCTCAGGTGCGGGAACACCGCCGAGATCTGGAACGAGCGGATCACGCCGCGCCGCGCGATCTGCGCCGGCTTCTCGCGCGTGATGTCGGCGCCGTTGAAGAGGATCTGCCCGCGCGTGGGCGTCAGGAACTTGGTCAGCAGGTTGAAGCAGGTCGTCTTGCCGGCGCCGTTCGGGCCGATCAGCGCATGGATGTGGCCGCGCCGGACCTTCAGGTCGACCTGGTTCACCGCGACGAAGCCCTTGAACTCCTTCGTCAGCGCGCGGGTCTCGAGGATGGTGTCTGTGGTGCTCATGGCTGTCGACCTCATGGATTCGCTTCGTGCGGCACGGCCATGCTGCCGCCCAGGCGCTGCGTCAGCTCGCGCGCGACGCGCATCACGGTCTCGCTCTGCTGCGCGGCGACCTGCGGGTCGAGCATCGCCTTCTGCAGGYACACGCCGACGCCGGCGACCGCCTGGCCCGACGCGTCGAACACCGGCGCGCCGAAGCAGTACACGCCCTCGCGCACGCTCTCGTCGTCGGTGCTGTAGCCGCGGCGGCGGATCGCGGCCAGCTCGTCGAGCAGCGCGCCGCGCTCGATCGGCGCGCGGTTCATGAAGCCCGGCAGCCGATCCTGCGGAAAGTGGCCGAGCAGCCGGGCCTCGTCCAGCCACGCGAGCATCGCCTTGCCGGTGGCCGCGCGGTGCGCCGGCAGGCGCATGCCGACGGTGAACGCGAGGCCGAGCGGGCGCACGCCGTTGCGGGCGGCGACGTAGACCACGTCGGCGCCATCGAGCACCGACAGGATCACCGTCTCGGACGGCGCCGCACCGGCCTCGGCCCACAGCGCGGTGAATTCCTGCGCCGGGCTGGTGTGGGCGACGAACGCATGCGCCAGGCCCATCACGCGCGGGCCGATGAAGAAGCAGCCGTCGTCCTCGCGGCGCAGGTAGCCCAGCGCGCTCAGCGTGTTGCACAGCCCGTGCACGCTGCTCTTCGGCAGGCCGAGGCTGGCCGACAGCCGCGCCAGGCTCATCGCCTCGCGCTGCTGCGCCAGCAGGTCCAGCAACGCGGCGGCCCGCGTGACGGCCGGCACCAGGGCCGGCTTGGTCGCGGGAGCGCGGGGATGTCGGGCTTCTTGCAGCATGCGTTGGACAGCGACGCGGCGCAGTGGATGGAGGGGGCTCCGGGGGACTCCGAGGAGAGATACCGTTCAATGGGTTGAACCTGGATCGACCCATCGAACAGCCGGCGCAGTCTAAGAGGGGTCTTTGCGCCGGTGAATGCCGCCGTGGCCGGTTCGCGGGAAAGTCCGCACAGGGTTTGCGCGGGGCTGCTCGCTGCATTTTTTTGAATGGTTGCGACAAGCCGGGTGAACTTCGTCACCTTGACCTGCTCTTAAAGTCGCACTTCACACCCGCAGCTCCGCCTGCCCAAGTGCTTCAAACTGTTTCAAGGTCTTCCATGCGCGCTCCGCCTTCACGCTACGACGCCGTTGCCATCAGCTTCCACTGGCTGCTGGGGCTGGCCATCGTCGCCACGTTCTGCGTCGGGCTGTACATGAGCGGCCTGCCGTTCTCGCCGCAGCGTCTGAAGCTCTTCAACTGGCACAAGTGGTCCGGCGTGACGATCCTCGCGCTGTCGGCGCTGCGCCTGCTGTGGCGCCTGACGCACCGCCCGCCGGCCGACCTGCCGGCACCGGCCTGGCAGCAGCGCGCCTCGCACTGGACGCACGGGCTGCTGTACGGGCTGTTCTTCGCGGTACCGCTGGCCGGCTGGGCGTACAGCTCGGCGGCCGGCTTCCCGATCGTCGTGTTCGGGCTGCTGCCGCTGCCGGATTTCGTGCCGGCCGACAAGGCGCTGGCCGAGACCGCCAAGCAAGTCCATGCGCTGCTCGCCTACGGCCTGGCCGCGCTGGTGCTGCTGCACATCGCCGCGGCACTGAAGCACCAGATCATCGACCGCGACGGCCTGCTCGCCCGCATGCTGCCCGGCGGTTCGCGCTGACCCCTCACTTTCACCGGGAGACCTTCGAATGAAAACCTACCTCACCGTCGCCAGCTTCGCCCTCGCTGCCGCGTTCGCCTTCCCTGCCTGCGCCCAGGCGCAGCAGAAGGTGGTGCCGGCGCAGAGCGAGATCGCCTTCACCAGCAAGCAGATGGGCGTGCCGGTCGACGGCAAGTTCCGCAAGTTCGACGCGCAGGTCGCGTTCGACCCGAAGAAGCCCGAGGCCGCGAAGATCGGCTTCACGATCGACCTGGCGAGCGTCTCGCTCGGCACCGCCGAGACCGAGACCGAAGTCGCCAAGCCGGACTGGTTCAACACCAAGTCGTTCCCGCAGGCCACCTTCCAGTCGACCACGGTCAAGGCCACCGGCCCGGGCAAGTTCGACGTGGCCGGCAAGCTGGCGATCAAGGGCGCGAGCCACGACGTGGTGGTGCCGGTGGTGCTGGCGCAGGCCGGCGGCAACACCACCGCGACCGGCAGCTTCGTGATCAAGCGCCTCGATTTCAAGATCGGCGACGGCGACTGGAAGGACACCTCGATGGTAGCCAACGACGTCACCGTCAAGTTCAAGCTCGCGCTGACCGGCGTGGGCGCCCTCTGATTCACCCCGTTCCCCTTCTGCTGTACTTCACCCACCTCACCAGGACCTCTCCCATGCTGACCAAGACCCTCCTCGCCGCCGCCGCCCTCGCCGCTGCCGGCCTCGCCCACGCCGAAGCCGCGACCTACGCGGTCGACCCGACCCACACCTTCGTGACCTTCGAGGCGAAGCACTTCAACACCAGCACGCTGCGCGGCCGCTTCGACAAGAAGGAAGGCACCGTCTCGTTCGACAAGGCCGGCAAGAGCGGCCGTGCCGAGGTGACCTTCGACATGACCTCGGTCAGCACCGGYGTGCCGGCGCTCGACACACACCTGAAGGGCAAGGACTTCTTCAACGCCGCCGAGGCCCCGACCGCCAAGTTCGTCGGCGACAAGTTCGCCTTCGACGGCGCCGGCAAGGTGACCTCGGTCGCCGGCACGCTGACGATGAACGGCAAGACCCAGCCGGTCACGCTGACGGCCGCGAACTTCAACTGCTACGACAACCCGATGCTCAAGCGCGAGGTCTGCGGCGGCGACTTCGAGACGACGATCCAGCGCAGCCAGTGGGGCGTCAGCTACGGCCTGCAGTACGGCCTGCCGGACAACATCCGCCTGCTGATCCAGATCGAAGCCGTCAAGCAGTAAACGCGACGAAGGAGAACCGGCGCGGCCTGTTCAGGCGGCGCCGGCCTCGAGCCGGAACACCGACATCGCGCCGGCCAGCCGCTGCGCCTGCGCGCTGAGGCTGCCCGCCGCGGCGGCCGATTCCTCGACCAGCGCGGCATTCTGCTGCGTGACGCCGTCGAGCTGCTGCACCGCATCGTTGACCTGGCCGACGCCTTGCGTCTGCTGGTGCGAGGCACCGCTGATCTCGCGGATCAGCGACGACACCTGCGCGAACTGGCGCACCACGCGCTGCATCGTCGTGCCGGCCTCGTCGGCCAGGCGGTGCCCTTGCTCGATGCGCTGCGTGCTCTCGGCAACCAGGCCGCGGATCTGCCGCGCCGCCTCGGCGCAGCGTTGCGACAGCGACCGCACCTCGCTGGCCACCACCGAGAAGCCGCGGCCGTGCTCGCCCGATCGAGCCGCCTCGACCGCCGCATTCAGCGCGAGGATGTTGGTCTGCAGCGCGATGCCGTCGATCACGCCGACGATGGTGCCGATGCGCTCGGCCGCCTGCCCGATCTCGTTCATCGTCGCGACCACCTGGGTGACCACCGTGCCGCCGTGATCGGCCACCTGCGAGGCCTCGGCGGCCGCGCTGTCGGCGAGCCGCGCGCTTTCGGCATTTCCGCGCACGCTGGTGTCGATCTGGTGCAGCGCGGCCGCGGTCTGCTGCAGGTTGGCGGCCTGCTGCTCGGTGCGGTCCGACAGATCCATGTTGCCCTGCGCGATCTGCGCGCTCGCCGTGGCGATGCCGTCGGCCCCTTCGCGCACCTCGCCGACCACGCGCCGCAGGCCGGCCTGCATGTCGACCAGCGCGCGCAGCACGTCGGCCGCTTCGTCGCGCCCGCTGACGCGGATCTCGCTGCACAGGTCGCCGGTGGCGATGCGCGCGGCCGCGCCGCTCGCCTGCTGCAGCGGCCGCGCCACGTCGCGCTGCAGGCGCCACCACACCAGCGCGAACAGTGCGGCGCTGGTGAGC
>NZ_JBFUGN010000136.1:0-9907 GCF_056402895.1 Rhizobacter sp. P3_B12
GGCGACAGCTTCGCGATCTATCCCGGCTGCGACAAGACGCAGGCGACCTGCACGAAGAAGTTCAACAACGTGATCCGTTTCCGCGGCAAGCCGTATGTGCCGGCCGCGGAGACGGTGATGTGAGCCTCATGACCCAGACCCATTCGACCGAACCTCAACAACGCCAGGCGGTGATCGCCGAGGCCCTGACCTGGCTCGGCACGCCGTACCACCACCACGGCCGTCTGAAGGGCGTGGGCGTCGACTGCGGGCAGAGCCTATGCGCGATCTACGAGGCTGCGGGCGTGACGGCGCCGATCGACCCGGGCACGTACAGCACCGCGTGGCATCTGCACCGCAGCGAGGAGCTGTACGTGCAATGGCTCGAGCGCGTCGGTGCCGTGCGCACCGAGCAGCCGCATGCCGGCGATGTCGCGCTTTTCCGCTTCGGCCGCACGTTCAGCCACGGCGGCGTGCTGGTCGACGCGCGCACGGTGCTGCACGCGTACGTCCACCAGGCGGTGATCCTGACGCGGCTCGACGAAGCACCACTCGTTGGCCGGCCGGTGCAGTTCTGGACGCTGTGGTCGGCGGTGAACACGACGGCAACGGCCGCTGTACGGGCGTCAACACAACCCACCGTGGAGGCCTGAATGGGCGGCCGCACCACCATCTCCAGCAGCGAGACGCGCGTCGAGGCGCTGAAGCTGCAGAGCAGCGCGCAGGGCGTGACGATCCCGATCGTCTACGGCGTGAACCAGATCAGCGGCAATCTGATCTGGTACGGCGACTTCAAAGCCGTCCCGCACACGACGAGCCAGCAAGCCGGCAAGGGCGGCGGCGGGGTCAGGTCCGAGAGCACGACGTACACCTACACCGCCTCGGTGATGATGGGTCTGTGCCACGGCCAGATGAACGGCGTCCCCCGAGTCTGGCGCGGCAAGAAGCTCTACAACGGCGGGATCCGCGGCGACCAGTTTGCCTCAGTGCGCAAGACCTACGCGGTCCCGGCCGCCGGCCCGATGTCGACCACGCTGGATGCCGCGTTCGCGTCACTCCAGGCGGTGTATGTCCCGATCTCCTTCCTGAAGTCCCAGCTTGCCAACGGCGTGGACTACTCGGTCGACACCGACGGCGAGCTCGCCGTCGTCAAGATCCTGAACGACAAGTACCGTGGCATGGTGGTCACGATCGACTACCTGGTCGTCACCGCCGGCACGAAGCAGAGCGCGCTCGASGARCTGGGCCTGAGCTTCAAGACCGGCGCGCTCGGCCAGGCGCCGTGGTCGTACCTGCAAGGCGCGAACCCGGCGCAGGCGCTCGGCTACAGCGGCCTGGCCTACGTGTGCGCGAAGGACTACGACCTGGGCGGCTCGGCACAGGTCGAGAACCACACCTTCGAGATCCAGGGCAGTCTCGCGTACTCGCTCGGCAGCGCGGTCCCTGATGTGGACCCGAGCCGGGTGTTGCTGGACCTGCTGATGAACGGCCGCTACGGGGCCAACATCGCGAGCGATCGGCTCGACGGCATGCAGGACTGGTCGGACTACTGCGTCGCCAGCGGTCTGTTGGCCTCGCCCGCTTTGACCGAGCAGATGAGCGCAGCCGAGCTGGTCAAGGTGTTCGGGCAGTTGACGAACACCGCACCGGTATGGAGCGCCGGCAAGCTCAAGATGATCCCGTACGGCGACAGCGTCGAGGCGGGGCTCGGCCGCACGTTCACCCCCAACGTGACGCCGGTCTACGACCTGACCGATGACCACTTCATCCCGAGTCCGGGCGAGCCACCGGTGAAGCAGCAGCGCAAGAGCCCGGCCGACGCGAAGAACCACTTCCGGGTGCAGTACCGCAACCGGGCCAACAGCTACAACGTGGATGTGGCCGAGGCGAAGGACCAGGCGGACATCGACGCGCACGGCCTGCGCTCCGAGGCCATCGTGAAGGCCGACTGGATCACCGACGGCGCCGTCGCGCGCCTGGTCGCCCAGCTGATGCTGCAGCGCTCGCTGTACATCCGCGCAACCTACACCTTCAAGCTGCCGGCGAACTTCAGTTTGCTGGAGCCGATGGACCTGGTCACGCTGACCGATGTCGGGCTCGGGCTGGACCGGCACCCGGTGCGCATCACCGCCACCGACGAGGAGAACGACGACGGCGACCTGACGGTGAMGGCCGAGGACTTCCCGGYTGGCGTGGCGAGCGCCACGATGTACCCGAGCGAGGTCAATGCGGGTTACCTGCACGACTACAACGCGGCGCCRGGCAACGTGGACGCGCCGGTGCTGTTCGAGGCGCCTGTGAGCCTGACGCAGACCGGGCTCGAGGTGTACGCGGCCGTGAAGGGCAGGAGCACGGCCTGGGGCGGCTGCAGCGTGTGGGTCAGTGTCGACGGGCTGAACTACCAGAAGGTCAGCACGCTGCACGGGCCGGCGCGCTACGGGCGGCTCGCCACCTTCATCAGCGGCGACAGCGTCACGGTGAACACCAGCGGCCAGCTGATCAGCACCAGCGCGGCCGACGCGGCGGCGCTGGGCACGCTCTGCTACGTCGGCGGCGTCGCGCCCGAGTACTTCGCCTTCCAGACCGCGGCGCTGCTCGCCCCGAGCACGTATGCGCTGTCCGGCCTGGTGCGCGGCGCGCACGGCACGCCGACCACCGGCCACCAGGTCGGCGACGCCTTCGTGCGCGTGGACAGCGCGATCGGCAAGAGCGGGCCGCTGGAGCTCAGCTTCATCGGCAAGACGATCCACTTCAAGTTCACGAGCTTCAACATCTTCGGGGCGGCCGAGCAGAGCCTGGCCGAGGTGCAGGCCTACGACTACCGGGTCACCGGCGTGATGGCGGCGCTGCCGCCGTCGGCGCCGACAGACGTGTCCGCGTCTTTCGAGCCGTTCGGCGTGCGCCTGAAGTGCGCGAAGAACCCCGAGCCGGATGTGGTGGGCTACGAGTGGCGAGTCAGCACGGCGCAGGGTGCGACCTGGGCCAGCGCCCAGGTGCTCGAGCAGCAGGGCGGCACCTCGCACCTGTGGGCCGTGCAGGCGGCCGGATCGTTCACCGCCTGGGTCGCGGCGGTCGACGCCTTCGGAAACCGCAGCACGCCGACCAGCGTCGCCGGCACCGTCGCCGCGCCGACGATCTCGGCGCTGAACGCGACCATCGTCGGCACCGACCTGCAGCTCGACTACACGGGCGTGCCGGGCGCATTTGCGATCGGCGGCTACGAGCTGCGCTTCGGCGACAGCTTCGCGACCGCGACGGTCGTGGGCGTCTTCCAGATCACGCGGCACCTGCACCGCATCAACTGGGGCGGCGCGCGGCGCTGGTGGGTGGCGGCCGTCGACGTGAAGGGGAACCGCGGCAATGCGGCCTCCGTCGACACGGTCGTCACCGTGCCGGGCGCGATTGTTGGTTCGCGCGCCGAGGTCGTCGACAACAACGCGCTGCTGTACTGGAGCGCGCCGACCACCGGTAGCCTCCCGATCGACCGCTACGAGGTCCGCAAGGGTGCGAGCTGGGCGGCTGGCACCATCGTCGGCTCGAACGGCAACAGCACCTTCACCGCGATCTTTGAGCAGCAGGCGGGCGTCTTCACGTACTGGGTCGCGGCCTTCGACAGCGCCGGCAACACCGGCACACCGGTCGGGATTGCGGCAACCATCAGCCAGCCGCCCGACTACGTGCTGCGCACGCAGATCCGCTCGACCTTCGCCGGCACCGCGACGAACTTGTTCCTCGAAGACGGTGCGCTGCTCGGGCCGGTGGCGCCGGAGACCTGGGCACAGCACTTCGAATCGCACGGCTGGACGAGCCCCCAGGCGCAGATCGACGCCGGCTTCCCGCTGTACGCCGAGCCGAGCACGACGAGTGCCACCTACGACGAGACCTTCGACTACGGCACAGCGCTGCCGCCGACCATCGTCACCGTGACGCTGGGCGCTTCCGTGATCGCCGGCCAGGTCAACAGCTCGTGCCAGATCTACACCAAGCTCAACAGTGCAGACGCCTGGACAGCCGCCGCGGCAGGCGCCACCAGCGTGCTGGCGGCCAGCTTCCGGTACGTGCGCGTGGTGTGGACCTTCAGCTGCAGCGCTGGGGCGAATCTGATCCGCATCGCGAGCCTGGACGTGAAGCTGTCCAACAAGCTCAAGACCGACTCGGGGCGCTTCGTGATCACCAACGCGGCGACGGGTGTGGCCGTGCCGTTCGGGGTCGCCTTCATCGATGCCGACACGCCGCTGTGCCAGGCCAACGGCACGACGGCGCTGCTGCCCATCGTTGATTTCCTCGATGTGCCGAACCCGACCGGCTTCACCGTCTACCTGCTCAACCCGCAGACCGGGCAGAAGGTCACCGGCTCGGGCGGCTGGACCGCTCGCGGGTACTGATCACGGGACCGCGGACCCCTTTCTTCCTCCTTCATTCACGACAACAGCCATTCGACGAACAGACCACCATGCCGATCGACTTCAGCAAACCCGTCACCACCGATCGCTACGACACCGGCGTCCTGCCGCAAATCAAGGCCTCCCTCAGCGCGCTCGCGCAGTGGATGGACCCGGCCTATGCCGGTGCCGTCACCAGTCCGCCGGCGGGCGCGAAGCGCTTCAGCGGCGGTGTAATCCAGGAATTCAACGGAAGCAGCTGGGTAGAGAAGTCGACCAACTACCTGAAGAACAACGCACCGGTCAGCTACTCGTCGGTGTCGATCGCGGGCGCGACCAACGGCTGGGCGGGTGTGCAGTTCAGCGACACGGCCAAGCTGTACTCGCTGATGATGAATGTGACCGACGGCGCTTCGGGCCTCTTTGCGGTGACCGATGGCCAGTGGAAATGGCACTTCAATAACGTCGGCGAGTTGGCGGTCGGCACGGTGCCGTGGGGGCGGGTAAGTGGGGTGCCTGCAATCGCCGGTCTGTCCGCAGACACGAACGCGACCGGGAACTCGGTCGTGCAGCGCAACAGCGCCGGCCATGTGATCGCTACCTACCTTGGCCAGGTTTCCGGCAACGACGAGAACCCGGGCATCAGCCAAGTCATGGTGACCAACGGCGACGGCTACTTGCGCAAGGCGGGCATCGGCCACCTCGGCAACAGCATCGTGGTGCCATGGGGCAACGTCTCCGGGCGGCCGGGCTCGATGTCGCAGTTCTTCAACGACGTGGGGTTCGTGTCGTGGAACAGTGCACCGGTCTTCGCCGGCCTGGTCTACGGGCGCGGCGGCGGCGATGGGCTCGGGCGCATCACGATGACGAACGTGGCCGGCCAGCCGTCGGGCGGCGCGCCGGGCGACATCGTGTTTGTGTACTGAAGGGGAGCAGGCGTGGCAGAGATGTGGCGGTACGACAGCGGCGGCGTGGCGCGCAAGGCCCGCGAGGTGTGGCGTTACGACGCCGGCGGCACGGCGCGCAAGGCGCGAGAGATCTGGCGCTATGACCCGAGCGGCATCGCCCGGAAGGTCTTCAGTGGGTCATTCGTGTTGATGGCGTCGTCCGCAACGGCACAGGGATCGGGCTTGACGTCGACGCGTGGGGCCAACGTCACGGTGACGACCTCCTCGGTCACGCTCACGGTGCAAGGTGGGTCGGGGATCTTCACCTACGCCTGGGCGACCTTGTCGGGATCGGCCGCGACTGCGTTGTCACCGAATGCCGCGACGACGAGCTTCCGGCGCAATGGCGCTGCCCCAACGACCGTCGGTCAGGCGAACACGCTGAGTGGCGTGCAGCGGTGCACGGTGACGGAAACGAGCACGGGCGAGGTGCGGACGATCGATGTGACGGTGGTCACCGAGCACTGGTACGACCGCTGAAGCTCAAGCTGGCGTACTTGGTCAGGGAGGGTCACGAAGAACTTAACGGCGATGGCTACGCGGCAAGTGCTGCCATTCTCGCCATGTAGACGAATGCCTGTCGCCCGCCCGCGGCAGCCATCGTCAGCTGAACCTACCGACCGCTCAGGCTGTAAGCAGCCGGTGAGGTTTCGAGAGGGAAAGCCGCTGGCCGCTGAGACCAATCGTCGGGCGCCGTGCGCACGGCGGCTGCCCCTTGAATTGGGAAGTCAAACGATGGCGGACAGTCCTTCGTCTTGCCGCACGCCTGCGTGCGCTGGCAGACAGACGGCGGTGTCACACGGTGCCATGGTCTGCTTATCGGCGGCGCCAAGTGACATCGCACGTTGAGCTACGTATGCGTCAAGGGGTGCAGGCGCAGACCACCCCCACCGTCCTCCCCTGTTCCCATCACACCGAAAAGGAGTCCCTTCATGAGACTCATGCACTTGCCTTGCCTGTCGTTTCCGCAGGCACCCCGTCCCATCATCCTGGCCGGGCTGATGGTCCTCATCGCTAGTGGCTGCGCTACTGTGCCACCGCCGACTGAACAGCTGGCCAGCGCCAAGGCCGCGGTCGACAGCGCCGCCGTCGACGGCGCGCCGGCCTATGCACCCACCGAGACGCGCCTGGCCACCGAGAAACTGGCCGCCGCGCAGAAGGCCGTGGTCGCGAAGGATTACGTTCTCGCGAAGCAACTGGCCGAGGAAAGCCAGCTCGACGCGCAGCTCGCGGTGCGCAAGATGCAAACCGCCAAGTCCAACAAGGCAGCCGACRAAGCCCGCAAGGCCGCGTCCTCCGGAGGTACCCAATGAACACGCTTTCGATCTTCACCGTCACCGCACTGGCCGCAGCGCTGGTGGCCTGCGGCACCGTGCCGCAACCCAACGCCGCCCTCGACAGGGCCCACGCCAGCTATGAAATGCTGCAAGGCGACCCGAAGGCCGCCGAGTACGCCGGGCCGGAAATGACACAGGCTCGCGAAGCGCTCGCAGCCGGCGATGCGGCCCGCGCACGTGGCGACACGCTGCGCAGCGTCGACCACTTCGCCTACCTGGCCCAGCAGCGCGTGGCCATCGCGCGGGAGGCCACCAATGCCAAGACCTGGGACAAGGCCGCAGCCGATGCCAAGGCCGGCAGCGTCGACGACAAGGCGGCGCGCGAGGTGGCCGCTGCCCGCATGGCAACCCAGGCCAAGGGCGCCGAACTGGCGGTCGCCACGGCCGGTGCGCAGCAGGACAAGGCGCGTGCCGCCGAGCTGGAGTTGCAGCTGAAGGCGCTGGGCTCCAAGCAGACCGACCGCGGCGATGTGATCACGCTGGGTGACGTGCTGTTCGACTCCAACCGCGCCCAGCTGCGTCCCGGCGGCGTGCGCGACATGGGCAAGCTGGTCGAGTTCATGAGGAACCACCCGAAGCGCACCGCGATGATCGAGGGCTTCACCGATAGCCAGGGCACCGAGAGCGGCAACTTCGACCTCTCGACGCGCCGCGCCGAAACCTTGCGCATGGCCTTGATCGACCAGGGCGTCACCGCCGACCGGCTGCGCACGCGCGGCTACGGCGAGGCCTACCCCGTCGCCAGCAACGACAGTGCCGCGGGCCGGCAGATGAACCGTCGCGTCGAGATCATCCTTTCAGATGAGAACGGCGTGTCCAAGCCACGTTGAAATCTGGAGACCACCATGTCCAAGGAGCGCAAGCACGGCAACAAGGAAGTGAAGAAGCCTAAGCAGGCGCCGGTGGCAAAGCCGGAAACGCCGGTGCTGGCGATTCCGGCAATTGCGCCGGCGACACCGGATCGCCAACGCAAGCGGTGATCAGGCCGCGTTTGTAGCCGGGGCCGGTGCCCGGCCGATCGACAGGCCGTAGATGCGCCGGTCGGCCAGGTAGCAGCTGCAGGCGGCTGCCTCCAAGCCGGCGCGGTCGACCACGCGCAACTCGCCGCGGTGGTATTCGATCAGGCCGCTGGCCTGCAGCGTGCCCGCTGCAGCCGTCACGCCGACGCGCCGCACGCCCAGCATGTAGGCCAGGAACTCGTGCGTCATGTAGAAGTGGTCGGATTGCGCGCGGTCCTGGCTCATCAGCAGCCAGCGCGCCAGGCGCGGGCCGATCAGGTGGAAGCGGAGGCAGGCAGCCGAGCCTGCGAGTTGCGCCATCAACACGTGGATGTAGCGGCTCAGGCTGCGTTGCAGCGCGGCACTGCGTGCCAGCTCGCGCCGGAATGGCGCGACGGCGATGCGCAACGCCGTGCCCGGCCCTTGCACCACCGCATGCAGCGGCGCGACCGGCACGCCCAGCGCCACGTGCACGCCCAGCATGCCCTCGCGCCCCACCATGCCGACCTCCAGGCCGGGATGGGTATCGACTTGCGAGATCAACGACACAAAGCCCTCCATCGGGAAGTACACGTGCCGTGTTGGCTGGTCAGCGTCGCTGAGCACCTGGGCGAGCGTCATCTCGACCGCACCTCCCSCAGCAAGMAGACGTTGGCGGTCCGCCCGCGGAAGCAGTTCGATCAAGCCGTTCTCGAGGTTTWTCATGGCGCAGGCAGTCTGGGGCCTGCGCGGCTGCGTCACCGTCTGCCAGCGTACACAGRGCGGCTCAGTCCACYAGCGGCGCGGGYAACAAGCGGTCGTATTCCTTCTTCACCACCGCATAGCACTCACACGTGCGCTGCTCCACCCCCGGCCGGTCGAGCACCGTGATGCGCCCYCGYGCATAGCGAATCAGCCCSGCCTTCTGCARCTTCACCGCGGCCTCGGTGACACCTTCTCGGCGCACGCCCAGCATGTTGGCGATCAACTCCTGAGTCATTACGAGTTCGCTGCCGGTCAGCCGGTCGAGACTCAGCAGCAGCCAGCGGCACAGCTGCTGATCGAGCGAGTGGTGGCGGTTGCACACCGCCGTCTGCGCCATCTGGGTGATCAGCGCCTGCGTATAGCGCAGCAGCAGGTGCARCACCGGCGCGCGRTTGAACTCWTCCTTGATCGTCGATGCCTTCAACCGGAAGCCTCCGCCGGCGCTCTGCACCACTGCGCGGCTGGGCGTCGATTCGCCCCCCATGAACAGCGAGATGCCGACGATTCCCTCATTGCCCACCACGGCGATCTCGGCMGACGAGCCGTTCTCCATCACGTACAGCAGCGAGACGATGGCCGTGGTGGGGAAGTAAACGTGACTGAGCGCGCGCCCGGGTTCGTAGAGCACCTGGCCGAGCGGCAACTCGACCCATTCGAGCTGTGGTAGCCAGCGCTGCTGCTCTGCGTCAGGCAGGGCCGCCAGCAGATGATTCTGCTTCGGGTCGGGGGAAAGGGCCATGTCACGAAGCTCCGCACAGGGTCGGAGCCGGCGTGGAACGCGTACCGCGCCATACCGCCGATGGCGGCGACTATAGGCGCTSACGGAGTCGCGGTATGTTCGCTATCGAACATATCGCCAAGAATGGAGTGGTCTATCGCTGGTTCTCGTCGCGTCCCGCACCGGCCAARCGMGCGAAGTTGGCCGCRTCRTGCAGGTTGTCATACGGGATGCAGGCGAAGCGATAGGCACCTTCCTCAAAACGGATYCCCAGCGTGGCCATCAGCGGCARGTCGGCCTCYGCRGGCGGTGCCGCGACCACCGGYGCCTCGGATCTGTCGGACTTCAAGCGGTGCGTCCTGGTCATGATTTGCCTTTCCTAGAGGTGCAGCAGGCACGCTAGTCATGCGTCGCTGGGGCGTCTGTGCGGTAAGTAACGTTCGCTAGGAATGCCACGACCCTGCGTTCGCCATCGCACAGACCGGATCGGGGCGGGCCCGGCAGACTCGCCGACGGAGCGCTCCCCCATCCCCAAAAGGAAGCCTGCGCACCTGGGTGTTGCGATTCGCTGCATCCTGGGGCTGGGACTTCCCGCCTGACCCACACGCGCTCCCTTTCGGAAGGACACCGCAATGTCTGTCACGCTTCACCCGTCCGACGCCCTCGCCGGACTGCCGCCCAAGAAAACGCTCTCCGCGCCCCACCACAGCACGGCAGCGACACGCAGGCGCATTGCGCCGCGCGCCCCCCTATTCGGCCAGCAAGCGGACGCTGCAGCGCCCGCCACTGGCAGGCGCGCCCG
>NZ_JBFUGN010000137.1:0-9880 GCF_056402895.1 Rhizobacter sp. P3_B12
CGCATGTACAGCCTGTTCGCGCTGGCCAACCTCATGATCGCCAAGAGGCCGCTGCTCAGGCCTGCAGGGGTCAGTGCGCCCTGAAGGTTAAGACGAGCTCGCCAATCATTCGAAATCCACGCAAACGTGCGCTCGCCGCGGTGCAATGCATTCGCAGAGAAGCTGTCGGCTCCAGACATTGAATTGATCAGCTCATCCCTAGGTGTGGATGACGAAGATGAGCTTAGATTTTTCTCCCACGTCCCACGTGACGAAGAGCTTGACGGCGCCACGGAGGATGAGAAGAAGCTCTTCGAGTTTGCCATTGGCCTCGATCACTCAGCGAGAGAGCTGATCCGCTACGCACTCAGCGCCGCGGCCGAGAGGTCGGCCGATTCTGTGAAGTTGTGGCTTGCAGAGGCTGTCAAGGGCGGCTTAGACGTCACTGTCGAGCTGAGCGTTTCCAGGTTCGTCGCAGACGGGCTTCCCAAGGCTAAGGAAGAGGCCCAGCAGACAGCGATGCTCAAGCGAATCGAAAAGCTGGAGCACTTTGCAGATGCTGCCTTGGCGCTGGCAGCCGAAATGAGGAAGACGCTTCGTCCAGGCGTGGGCGATTGGGAAAGCTGACGAGCGAGGTTTCGCCCTTCGGAGAAGCGCCATGCAGGGCTGACATTAGCGAGAGTGGATTGCACGTCTTTGAATACCGCCTGCAGGGGCTTCCAAAGACCTCCCCGCGAGCGCCAGTAGCGAGACTGTTGATTTCCATCCAGAACTGACCCACGCAAGACCCTGCGGTGGCGGCCCTCGTGATCATGCTGCGCCAGCTCAAGATGCACGGTATGGCCCAGGCCGTGGTATGCGTCCGGCCAAGTCATCTTGATCTGAGGTCGCAGCCATAGGAGGCTCTACTCCACTTAACTTCTCCGTGGACACGTGGACGCTACTGTAGTGAAGGCGGCTGGCCGCCGCCGAAGGCGCAAGCACAGCGCCGAGTTCAAGGCGCAGCTCGTGGCGGCCTGCGAGCAACCTGGCATGTCGAGCGCAGCCGTGGCGATGGCCAACGGCATCAATGCGAACCTGCTGCGCAGATCGGTGAACGAGGCAGAGCAGCGCGGAGCGCTGCTGCTCGCCCCGTTACCGACCTCGACGACGTCTGCACCGCCGGCCCCTGAGTTCGTCCCCCTGCAACTGCCCGCCCCGAAGCCGCAGCCCGACATCCGCATCGAACTTCAACGCAGCGGGGTCAACGTCTCGGTTGCCTGTCTGCGGGCCGCAGCTGAGGCGTACGGCGTGGGCTTCGACTCGCTGAGGAAGTGGGTTGCTGCATACAGCGCTCATGGTGCAAAGGGCGTGACGACGAAGAAGCGAACCAACTACGATCAGGGACTGAAGCTCGAGGTGCTGCGTCGAGTTCAGGAAGAGGGTCTCTCGTGCAGGCAGGCTTCACCGGCCCGGCCAGGGTCAGCGCGAATCCGGCCCACACCGCGGACAGCAGGGCGAGTGCCGACCATCGCCGGATTCCGTTCGTGGGCTCTACTGTGCGACTAGTCGCCTGTTCGCCACTGTGAGGAAGAAGGTCGGTTCAAGTCCCGGTTAGACTCAAGTTTGGAAGGCTGGCCGAGTGGTTTAAGGCACCGGTCTTGAAAACCGGCGAGGGCGCGAGTCCTCCGTGGGTTCGAATCCCACGCCTTCCACATTGGTCGCACAGTTGTGCATCGAGCAAGGAGAGGTTGTCCACAGGGCAGCGCCCCCCTGCACCCCCTCAAACCACAGAAGAATGGTTTAGATAAGGGTTCGAATCCCTGAGCTTCCGCCAACGCACCGCCCCCACCATGCTGCCTCGCGCGCTGAGAGCCACCTCCCTCCTGCTGGCCGCGTGCGCGGTGTTCGCCTGTGGCGGCGGCGACACCCCGGCCGACAACTATCACGTCACGATCGAGTCGCTGCCGATGATTCTGGCGCCGCGGGTCGCGGCCGCCCCGGACGGATCGGCGTGGATCGCCTGGACCGAATCGGCCCCGGCCGGCGAAACCGTCTTTGCGGCGAATGTGGACCCGTCGGGACGAATCGTCCGCAGCCGCGTCTCGGTGCCGGTCGAAAGCGTCGTGCGGGATGTCCAGATCGTGATGGCGGGCTCGACACCGGTCGCCGCGTGGAGCGACCACGCCGGCAACGGGTCCGCGGTGCACTTCGCCACCCAGGTCCCCGGCACCTGGAGAACCGACCTGGTCACCCGGGCCCCGACCGCCGGCGACTTGCAATTGATTCCGCTGAAGGATGGCCGCGCGTCGGCCGTGTGGCAACAGGCGAGCGTGACCGGCGAGTCCGAACTGATGTCGGCCCAGAGGTCGGCGCGCGGCGAATGGTCGGTCCCGGCTCTCGTCGCGGTTGCGCCGGCCGGCACGGTCATGGGGGCTCCGCGGCATGCCGCGAGCGCGGACGGCTCGCTGACCCTGATCTGGACCGAAGCGCTGGCGCCATCGGGCGCGGCGGTGGTGGCGCCGCAAACGCTGATGAGCTCCCGACACGGCGCCACCACGGCGTACTGGGAGGCGGCCCAGGCCGTGGATGGCGGCGACGCGCTGCATGCCGCGTACGACATCATTTCCGCCGGTCCGGACGGGTGGCTTGCCGTGTGGTTCGAAGGGTCGCCGAGCGGCTACCCGGCGCTGCAGTCGAAGCGCTTGACCGCAGGTGCCTGGGACGCCACACCGACGCGCGTCGACACCGGCGAGGACCCCACACTGCGCGAGCTGGCATGGGTACCCACGGACTCGTCTTCGATCACCCTCATCTGGACCGGGCTGAGCGACGCCATCGCGCCAAGCAGCATCCGGAGCGCCCGCTTCGATGTGTCTCAGGGAGCCTGGAGTACCCCTGCATTGATCGCCCGCTACGACACCGGCTATCCCGTGCTGCCGCGCCTGGCCAGTGGCGGGACAGGCTCCGCGGTGGCCGTCTGGAACGTCTCGCAAGGCGGCATCGATAGCCCGGTGCTGGCCTCGACAGCAGCGGCCGGTCCGTGGCGATCACCGTCATTGCTGGATCGCGAGCGCAGTGGCCTGGCCGCGGACGTTGCGCTGTTTTCGGCGGACGATCTCGTGATCACCTGGTACCGCATCGGCGCGCAAGGGCGCAGCGACATCGTCGTGGACCGGCGCCGGCCGTGAAGCGAAGTTCTTCCTGAAGAATTGCCCGGACACGAAGATGGACGGCAACAATGATGGCGTGCCCTGCGAACAGCAGTGGTGCACGAGCCCGTTCGCCAACTGATTCTGACCAGGGGAGGTTCAGCTTGTCGAACTCGGAGCGCACCTATGCGTGGCAATGCTTCGCCTGCGAGGGGGCCAATCCACCACACGCCGATCACTGCACGTCTTGCGGCTTCCCGGCCAGGGCGACCGGACGGCAGATCGACGCGGCTCGCGCCGCCGGAACGACAGCTGCTGCCAAGCCCATCGAGTTGCAGGAGCGAAGCGCCATCGATTCCATCGCGCAGGTTCTGGCTCCTCTCCCGATGTGGCGCCAGGCACTGGCCGTCATCGGCGGATTGCTGGGCATCGGCGGCGCCGTCTGGCTCAAGCTCGCGTGGTCGTTGACCGGGATCGCCTGGAGCCTCGGCGCCATGATGCTCGGTATCGTCCTGGTGGCCGCAGGCACGGGTCGGAAATGACACGACCGGGAGATCGACGGTCACTGCAAGCGCTGGCGATGCACGGCATCGGCCTCACGCCAGGCTGATGCTCCCATCCTCGTCATCCGCCCGCAGCCACCCGATCGCCAGCGCGATCAGCACGCCGCCGATCACCATCGCGATCCAGCGCCAGTGGCGGTTCGACTCGACCCGCTCACCGTCGCGCGCAATGTGCACGCACTGGCGCAGCAGCCGCGTCGCCTGCACCTGGATCGCATCGCCGTCCTTCAGCCGCTGGTAGGCCGCATACCCGACCGAGCAACTCGCCACCCGCCCACCCACCAGGTGCAGCGTGTAGCTGGTGTCGCCGGAGCGGTTGTCGCGGCGCGCCGACTCGCCATCGTTGACGTGGCTCGTGTGCTGGTCGACCCTCAGGGTTTCATCGCGCAGCGGCAGTGCGGTGTCGCTCAGCAGCACGACACCCCCGATGAAGAACAGGCAACGCAGCAGCAGCTTGAACACGGGGCCTCACGTCGCGGGGTCGATCGGCTCGACCAGGTGCGCCCGGTTCGCAGGCGCCGCATACGGCTCGGGCCAGAACTCCACCAGCCGCGTGATGAGCCCGTCTACCACTGTGAAGAAACTGAGCGCGCGCGCCGACTGCACGCCATCGGTGATCGACACGTCCGACACCGCCTCGCCCTGCCCACCCACCAGCCGGTTGACCGTGAAGCGCCACGGCCCGTGGGCCGGGTACTCGGCGTTCATCTGCGCGAAGTCCTGCGCGCCACGGATGCGCTCGTTCGACTGCGGCCACTCCAGCACGAAGCCAGGCGCCAGCACCTGCGCCACGGCGAAGAAATCGTTGGTCGCCATCAGGCGCCAGAACGCCTGGACGGTGTCGACGGCAGCGGGATTCGGCATGCCGGCATTGTGCCGGCAACCCCACAGGCCAGGTTCCAGTGAATTCAGCCCGAACCCCGCTTCGCAGCCGGCTCGGCCGGCCGCACCCAGCGCGCCAGCGTCGCGAACATCTCCTCGACCTTGATCGGCTTGGCGATGTGGTCGTTCATGCCGGCCGCGAGCACGGCCTCGCGATCCCCGACCATCGCATTCGCCGTCATCGCGATGACCGGCAAATCCCGCAGCCGCGGCTGCCGGCGCAGCGCCCGGGTCGCCGCGAACCCGTCCAGCACCGGCATCTGGCAATCCATCAGCACGCCATCGAACGGCTCGGCCTCCAGCATGTCGAGCGCCTCCTGGCCGTCGTTGGCGACGCTCACGACCAGGCCGGCGCGGCGCAGCACGTCCAGCGCCAGTTCCTGGTTGATGGGGTTGTCCTCCACCAGCAGGATGCGCGCGCCGCTCAGGCCGGCCCGGTGCCGGGCCAGGTCTTCTTCGCGCTGCACCAGGCGCGTGGGATGGTGCACCGCCAGGCCGAGTGCCTTGCTGCAGGCATCCAGCAGCGTCGACGGCGTGACCGGCTTGGTGAGCAGCGCACTGACCGCGAGCGCCTGCTCGACCAGCCGCTGCTGCGCGTCGGCCCGGCTGAAGGCCGTCAGCATCAGCACCATCGGCAACGGGTGGCGCCGCCCGGCAGACCGTGACAGCAGGCGGGCGCACTCCATGCCGTCCATGCCGGGCATCTTCCAGTCGAGCAGCAGCAGGTCGTAGGGCTCGTCGTGCGCGTCGRCATGCTCCAGCCGGCGCAGCGCGTCCCGGCCATCGCTGGCCGTATCGGCCGTCAATCCGAGCGCGCCCATCATCGCGGCGATCACGTCGCGGGCGCTGGCGTTGTCGTCCACCACCAGCGCACGGCCGCCGCGCAGGCCGTCCCGGCGCAGTGCCGGCGGCCGTGCGGCCACCCCCTTCTGCAGGCCGTAGCGCACGCTGAAGTGGAAGCGGCTGCCGCAACCCGGCTCGCTGTCGACGGCCAGCTCGCCGCCCATCAGCCGCACCAGGTTGCGGCTGATCGCGAGCCCCAGGCCCGTGCCGCCGTGGCGCCGGCTGGTCGAGGCGTCGGCCTGCGTGAACGCCTCGAACAGGCGCTGCTGCTGCTCGCGGTCGATGCCGACGCCGGTGTCGCGCACCTCGAAACGCAGCTGCACCGACACGTCGTCCCGCTCGATCACGTCGATGGCCACGACCACCTCGCCGCGCTCGGTGAACTTGATGGCGTTGTTGCCCAGGTTCAGCAACACCTGCCCCAGGCGCGACGGATCGCCCATCACCGCCGGCAGTTGCGGCGGCACCGCGAACACCAGCTCCAGGCCCTTCTCGTCCGCCTTCATCCCCAGCAGGTTGCTCACGTTGTCCATCACGTCGCCGAGGCTGAACGCGATCGTCTCCATGTCGAGCTTGCCGGCCTCGATCTTCGAGAAGTCGAGGATGTCGTTGATGATGCCCAGCAGCGACTCCGCCGAGCCGTGCACCTTCTGGATGTAGTTGTGCTGCTGCGGGTTCAGCCCGCTCTGCAGCGCCAGGTACGACATGCCGAGGATCGCGTTCATCGGCGTGCGGATCTCGTGGCTCATGTTGGCCAGGAACTCGCTCTTGGCCGAGCTGGCCGCCTCCGCATCGCGGCGCGCCTGGCGGTCGGTCTCGGCCTGCCGGCGCTCGGTGAGGTCGACGATGAAGGCCACGCCCTGGTGCATCGAATCGCTCAGCAACACGGCCCCGATGAGCACCGGCACCAGGCTCCCGTCCTTGCGGATGTAGTGCTTCTCGTAGGGCTGGCAGCGGCCGGTCTCGCGCAGCTGCTTGATGGCCTGCTGGTCGGCATCGGCCTGCTGCGGCGGCGTGAGCCGCTCCCAGTTCACCAGGCCGGCGTGCAGGTCGGCGCGGTCGTAGCCGACGATCTCCAGGAAGGCATCGTTCGTCTCCGTGATCGCCCCCGTGGTGTCCCAGAAGAACACGCCGATCATGCTGGACTCGACCACCCGGCGCACGCGCGCCTCGCTGGCGCGCAGCGCCTCCTGTGTCTCGAGCTGCTCGCGGGTGCGCTGCTCGATGCGCTCGCCCATCGCGTCGATGCTGCGCTGCAAGGCACCGATCTCGTCGTCGGACCCGCCGTGCGTGCCGGGCGCGATGCGGGCCGTCATGTCGCCGTGCTCGATCCGCCGCACGCAGTCGAGCGTCACGCCGATGCGGCGCAACAGCCAGCGCCCGAACAGGCCGACCGCGATCGCGTTCAGGCACAAGGCCGCGAAGGTGATGCCGCCGATCGCGCCCATGAACCCGAACAGGGCCGCCTGCACCTCGCGGCGCGCCACGGCCACGCCCACCAGCCAGTCGACCGGCACCAGCGTGTGGAACACGGCCATGCGTCGCTCGTCCTTGTAGCTGTATTCCAGCGTGCCCGCCTGGCGCCGCATCATCTCGTCGACGAAGCCATAGTCCACGCGATCGCCGATGTGGAAGTCCGGGTGGTAGACGACGCGGTTGTCGTTCTTCTCGACGATGAACAGCGTCGCCGACGCGAAGCCCTCCTTGGCGCGCAGCCGCAGCAGCTGCGCTTCGGCCTCCCTGGCGGCGGCGACCACGCCCGAGCGGTTGAGCTGCTGCCGGATCGACTGCGTGGCCCCCTGCAGCTCGAGCTGCATCAGCCGTTCGCGCGACTGCCGCAGCTCCGCTTCGAGAAAGAACACGGCGGCACCCAGCACCGCGGCGGTCATCACGAGGATGGCCGCCAGCGAGACCAGGTTGAGTCGCGTGCCGATCTTCACAGCGGGCTCAAAAATTGTGCTGGTCCACGTTGGCCTTGGTGAACACCATCACCGGCAAGGCCACCTGCAGGCTGATCGCATCCCGGCGCGGCGTGAAGCTGCCCAGCCGGCCGGCCTGGAACGGCTGCCCCGCCTTCAGCCCGCCGGCCAGCAGCTGCCGCGCGGCATGCACGGTCAGGTAGCCGTGGTCCGGCGCATTCCACAGCAGCACGGTCCGGACCGTGCCGTCCTTCAGGAACTCGCGCATCAGGTTCGGCGTGGAGTTGCCCACCACGGCCACCTTGCCGGCCAGCCCGGCATCGCGCACCGCGCGCGCGACACCCGGCAGGTTGGGCGACCCGAGCGCGACGAGGCCCTTCAGCCCGGCCAGCGACTTCAGGCAGTCCTGGGCAATCCGGTAGGCCTCTTCGGTGCTCTCGCCGGCGGGGCGGATGTCGACGATGCGCAGCCCCGGATGGCGCGCGTAGATCGCCCGCTTCATCGCATCGATCCAGCTGCTCTGGTTCGGCGCCGCGAAGCTCGTCGTCACGATGGCGATGTCGCCCTTCGGGCCGGTCTCGGCGCGCAGGGCGTCGACCAGCTGRCTGCCGAAGGCCTCGAAATCGACCAGGTTGACGAAGAACTCGCGCAGCTGGCTGTCGGCGTCCCAGCTGATGACGTGGATGCCGGCCCGCTGCGCCTTCTGCAGCACCGGCACGATGGCCACCGGATCGTTCGCCGCCACCGCGATCAGGTCGGGCTTCGCCGGAATCAGGCGCTCGATCATCTCGATCTGCCGCTCCACCTGGTCCTGCGTCGGCCCGGTCCAGGTCACCGCCATGTCGGGCAGCTCGCGCGCTGCCGCATCGATGCCCGTCTTGACGGCGTCGTAGTACGCGATGCCCACCAGCTTGGGCATGATGACGATGCGATGGCGGGGCTGCGCCCGAGCCGCGGGCAGGGCCGCAGCCCACAGCAACGAACCGCCCCACGCGAGTGCACTGCGCCGGTCGATCATTCGCCTTCTCCTGGTTCTCCGCTCGGACGGAGAGACGCCCCCTGCAGGCAATGATGATGGGCCGATGCATCGTCTTGTCAATGCCGGAGTCGACACCCTCGTTTACCCTGGAAACGTCCCGCCGAAGGTTCAAGACCCGCGGCCGAAGGCGCAAGATCCCAGTCGCCCAGCGGTGTGCGTTGAGGAGACGAGCATGGGTCGCAAGCTTTGGCCGGCGCGGGCCGTCCACGCGTTCGCAGCGGGTCTGCTCGGCGCAAGCGTGGCGTATGGCGCCGAGCCGCAGCCCCGGCCCAAGGGCTCCGACACGACCGTGGTGCGCCCCGGCGACGTGCTGCCGCCCCGCGTGGCCCCGCCCTGCACGCCGGGCCGCTGCCCGTTCGCGGGACAGCACGTCACGGTGCTGGTCGCCGAAGGCCAGGGCATCGGCGGGCCGGTGCTGGAGATCAAGCCCGAATTCGAGGCCGCCACCGGCGCCACGCTCGAGATCGTGCAGCGGCCCCACGAGGAGCTGTTCGCCACGCTGATCTCCGACCTGACCAACGGCACCGGCCGCTACGACGCCTGCATCGCCGGCGCCTGGTGGCTCGGCGAGCTGGTCGCCGGCAAGCACCTCGTGCCGTACGACCGCTACTACAAGGATCCGCGCTTCCCGGCCTGGAACATCGCCGAGGTGCTGCCGGCGCCGCGCAGCCTGCTCGAGTTCGGCGGGCACAAGTACATGGTGGCCAACGACCACGACGGCCAGGTGATGTACTACCGGCGCGACCTGCTGGCCGACCCGCAGCACCGGGCCGCCTTCCAGAAGATCCACGGCTATCCGCTGGCGCCGCCGGCCACCTGGGAGCAGTTCCGCGACATCGCCGCGTACTTCAACGGCAAGGACCTCAACGGCGACGGCGAGCCGGACCACGGCCTGCTGCTGCCGCTGCGCGCCGGGGCGCAGGGCATGTTCCATTTCATGTCGCTGTCCGCGCCCTTCGTGATCGGCCCGGACAACCCGCACCTGTACTGGTTCGACCCGCAGACCATGAAGCCCCTGCTGGACAGCCCGGGCCACGTGCGCGCCCTCGCGATGCTGGTCGACCTGGTGCAGTTCGGCCCGAAGGAGATGCTCAACTGGGACCTCGGTCGCGGCTGGGACTACTTCCTGTCCGGGCGCGCCGCGCTCACGCTCACCTGGGGCGACCTCGGCGCGCTCGCGCAGCAGCCGGGCAGCCGGGTGCGCGGCAAGGTGGGCTCGGCGCAACTGCCCGGCACCTTCGAGTACTACGACGCAGGCCGGCACCGGTGGGTGAAGACCGAGCGTCCCAACCGCGTCGGCAACACCACCGGCGGCTCCTGGGCGGGCGTGATCTCGCGCGACTCGAAGGCGCCGGCGGCCACCTACTACCTGCTGGCGCTGATGGCCAGCGAGCCGAAGTCGCGCGTCTATGCCGCGCGCGGCTGGGACGGCATCGACCCGGGCCGCCGCTACCACCTGCTGCCGCCCAAGGGCAGCGGCCGCCTGGACGACTACCTGCAGGCCGGCTGGGATGCCACCGACGT